>NZ_JAMFRV010000774.1 GCF_026224925.1 Pseudomonas sp.
AAAGCTCTTTTACGGCGGCTTTGTCATGGCTCAACGCAAAGACCACCCAAGAGGCGCTGGGCCTCTGGATCTCGAAGGGTACTGTGCGCTGCAGCACATACTGGTATCAAACGATGTAGTTAACCCACAAGGCTACATGGACGAATATCTCTGGACGTTGCAACGCAGGCGTAATGTGGTCGTTACCCTGCCGCAACTGTTACTGGTACCCGGCACGCTGCGAAACAGCGACCTGGTCTGCACGTTACCCGCTTCGTTGCTGATGCACTTTGCCGATGACCTTGAGCTTTTTGAACTACCTTTTATTGCACCGCCATTTGCGTTGAACGTTGCCTGGCATCCACGAAACCAGTACGACCCTGGCGTAATCTGGCTCAGGGATTTGGTCCATCAACTGGCAACGGATCAATAACGGCCATCAATAGCGCATGTGTGGCTACGCCCCCTACCCGGGATCAAGGATGCTGACGCACTTGATGACGTCAAATAAAACCCAGTATTGAAAGTTAGCGGACGAGCCCGTCGCCTATGGGCTCGTCACTTTCAGCCGTTTAGTTTTTGACTAAATTGCTCTCCGGGGCTGACGGCTCCCAACCTCCTCCCAACGCTTTATACAACTGCACCTGGCTATCCAGTTGCAGCAGTCGATCACTGAGCAGCTTTTGCCGGGAAGACAACAGCTGACGTTGAGCATCCAGCAGTGTCAGGTAGTTATCCACCCCTTCGTCATAACGCTGTTGCGCCATGTCGAAGTATTCCTGGCTGGCTTGAACCAGGTCGCTCTGGGCTTGCAGCTGTTCGCTGTAAGTGCCTTTGGCGGCCAGGCCATCGGCGACTTCCTGGAATGCGGTCTGAATGCTTTTCTCGTACTGCGCTACACCAATGTCCTTCTGGATAGTGGCGTAGTCCAGGTTGGCCCGCAGACGTCCGCCGTTGAAGATCGGAACGTTGATCTGCGGGACAAAGCTCCAGCTACCCTGGCCACCTTTAAGCAAGTCACCTAATTGGCTGCTCGCCGAGCCCGCAGTCGCGGTCAGGCTGATGCTCGGGAAGAACGCAGCCCGTGCGGCACCAATATTGGCATTGGCCGCCAACAGACGATGCTCGGCCTCCTGAATATCCGGACGCTTTTGCAGCAGATCAGAAGGCAGGCCAGCAGGAATATCCCTCAGCAAGTCCGCGTTAAGTGCCAAGCCGCGTGTCAGGTCGCTCGGGATATTCGCGCCCAGCAGCAGTTGCAGGGCATTGGCATCCTGGGCGACCTGGCGGGTGTAGAGGATCATCTGCGCCCGCGCGCTGTCGACCAGGGTTCGCGCCTGACGCACATCCAGTGCCGAAGAGGTGCCTTCGCTCTGGGCCGACTCGATCATTCCCAGGCTCTTGGTGTAACTGTCCAGCGTGTTCGCGGTGACCTCAAGCAGCGATTGATCGGTCTGCCAGGTCAGGTAGGCACCGGCCACATCCGCAATCAAGCCAATACGGATGCTGTTTTGTGCCTGCTCTGTGGCCAGGTAGGTTTCCAACGCAGCACTGTTTAAGCTGCGCACGCGGCCGAAGACGTCCAGCTCGTAAGAGCTGATGCCGACGTCCAGACCATACTGGCTCTGGATTCCGGACTTGCCGGTGGTCGTTAAATCGGCTGGCAGTCGCTGGCGGCTGCCACTGGCATTCGCATCAACGCTGGGAAACAACTCCGAACGCTGGATGCGGTACTGAGCTCGGTAGGCTTGCACGTTCAAGGCGGCCACGCGTAGGTCGCGATTGTTATCCAGTGCCAGGCCAATCAAACGCTGCATTTTGGGATCACGGAAGAAATCCTTCCAGAGCAACGATGTCGCTGCGGTGTCTTTTTCCGCTTTATACGCCGGGCCTTGCGGCCAAGCACTTTCAATCGGCGCCTTGGGCTGGCTGAAGTCAGGAATCAGACTGCAACCTTGCAGTCCCAGACCCAAGGCTACGGCCAGCGTGAGGTAGTTAAGCTTCATTCCTCTTCTCCTGCCTGCACGGAGGCAGCTTTTTCTTTCTTGGTGAACAGACCCGTCACAACCACATAGAACAATGGCACGAAGAAAATCGCCAGGAAGGTCGCGGCCAATGTGCCACCGACCACGCCTGTGCCGATGGAGTGCTGGCTGCCACTGCTTGGTCCCACAGCCCTTGCCAGCGGCAGTACACCCATGACGAACGCGATGGAGGTCATGATGATCGGACGCAGACGCAGACGGGCTGCTTCCGAGGCTGCCTGGAGCAAGGTCCGGCCCTGATGCTCATAGAGATCTTTAGCGAACTCGACGATAAGGATCGCGTTTTTCGCCGCCAGGCCCATGGTGGTCAACATCCCCACCTGGAAGAACACATCGTTGGAGAGCCCGCGCAGCAGGGTGGCCGTTACCGCACCCAGGATGCCCAGCGGCACAACTAGCATGACGGCTACCGGTATGGACCAGCTTTCATAAAGAGCCGCCAGACACAGGAACACGATCATCAACGACAGGATGTACAGCGCAGGCCCTTGAGCGCCGGCTTGCTTTTCCTCGTAGGACAGGCCGGTCACAGCCATGTCGACACCCTTGGGCAGCTGTGCAGTAATCCGCTCCACCGCTGCCATGGCCTCACCGGTACTGTGACCGGGAGCCGGCGTACCTAGTAACTCGATTGCAGGGATGCCGTTATAGCGCTCCAACTTCGGCGAACCGAAGATCCACTTACCGGTCGCAAAGGCCGAGAACGGCACCATTGCGCCGGTCGCATTGCGCACATACCACTTATCAAAGTCTTCAGGCGAGATCCGTGAGTCTTCATTACCCTGAACATAGACCTTTTTGACACGTCCCTTGTCGATGAAGTCATTGACGTACGCCGAACCCCAAGCCACCGACATGGTCTGGTTGATGTCGACGATGGACACCTGCAAGGCTCGCGCCTTCTCATCGTTGATGCTGACCTGGTATTGCGCTTCGTCATTCAAACCGTTCGGGCGGGTCAACGACAGCACCGGTTCTTTGGCGGCCAGTTCAAGGAACTGGTTACGCGCAGCCATCAATCCATCATGGCCAATGCCGGTGGTGTCCTGCAGGAAAATATCGAACCCGGTGGAGTTACCCATTTCCAAAATGGCGGGCGGCACGAGCGCGATAACGTTGGCATCCTTGATCGTGGCGAACTTGGCGTTAAGCCGCTCGGCCACTTTAAACACCGTGCTCTCTGGCGACTTGCGGTCGTTAAAGGGCTTGAAACCAACGAAGACCAGCGCCGAGTTTTGACCGCGACCCGCAAAGCTGAAGCCGTTAACCGTAAAGGCCGTGGCGACGCTATCGCCTTCACCCTTGAGGATGAAGTCACGTACTTGCGTCAGAACCGCTTCGGTACGCTCGGCACTGGCGTTTTGCGGCAATTGGATTTGCACCGCCATGATGCCTTGGTCTTCATCCGGCAGGAACGCCGTTGGTATCCGCACAAACAGCACAGCCACCACCGCGATCAATGCCAGATAGATGAACATGAAGCGCCAGCGACGGGCCAGGATGCCTTTTACGCCTCGCTCATAACGACCGGTGTTTTTCTCAAAGACGCGGTTGAACCAGCCGAAGAAACCCTTCTTCTCGTGCTCACCTGGTTTGTGCGGTTTGAGCATCGTGGCGCACAAGGCCGGGGTGAAGACCAGGGCGATCAACACCGAGAAGCTCATGGCCGAAATGATGGTAATTGCAAATTGTCTGTAGATGATGCCCGCTGAACCACTGAAGAACGCCATCGGCAGGAACACCGCGGAGATCACCAGGCCGATACCGACCAGGGCACCGGAAATCTGGTCCATCGACTTACGTGTGGCCTCTTTGGGGGACAAACCTTCTTCGGCCATGATCCGTTCGACGTTCTCCACCACCACAATCGCATCGTCCACCAGCAACCCGATGGCCAATACCATGGCGAACATGGTCATCACGTTGATGGTAAAACCACAGGCGAAGAGCACGCCAAACGTGGCCAGCAGGACCACAGGAACAGCCATTGCCGGAATCAGCGTCGCCCGGATGTTCTGCAAAAACAGAAACATCACCAGGAACACCAGCACGATCGCTTCAATCAGGGTATGCGCTACCGATTCGATCGAGGCGGCTACCACCGGCGAGGTGTCATACGGAAACTGGACATCGACCCCCTTGGGCAGGTTGGCTTTGAGCGCTTCAACCGTGCTCTTGACCCGGGCCACGGTATCGAGCAAGTTCGCCCCCGATGCCAGGCGCAGTGCAATACCCGCCGCTGGTTTGCCGTTGAACTTGCTGGATATCGAGAAGTTTTCGCTGCCCAGGGAAACCTCGGCAACATCCTTGAGCCGAACCTGCGAGCCGTCCGGATTTACTTTGACGAGGATGTCGTTGAACTCGTCGACACTGCGCATCCGCGTCTTGCCAACGACCGTGGCGTTGAGCTGAATCCCTTTATGAGCTGGTAGCCCCCCGATCATACCGGACGATACCTGGACGTTTTCAGCAGCAATAGCGTCCATGACATCTTGTGGTACCAATTGATAGCTGTTCAGTTTGCCGGGATCAAGCCAGATCCGCATTGCGTTCTGAGCACCTAGCACCATGAAGTCGCCAACGCCTTTGGTCCGGGAAATCGGATCCTGAAAGTTGGAAACGATCAAGTTGCCCATGTCGAAGTTGGACATGCGGCCATCGGTGGACACCAACGCCATGATCAACATGAAGTTGATCTGGTATTTCACCACGCGAATACCCTGCCGCTGGACCTCTTCCGGCAGCATTGGAGTGGCCAGTTGCAGCTTGTTCTGCACCTGGACCTGGGCAATATCCGCGTTTGTGCCTTGGTCGAAGGTCACGATGATCTGCATGCTGCCGTCGGTGTTGCTGTTTGACGAAATGTAACGCAGACCGTCCAGACCACTGAGCTGTTGCTCGATGACCTGCACCACCGTGTCCTGCACCGTTTGTGCCGAAGCACCAGGGTAGTTCACGCTGATTTGAACCGCTGGCGGCGCAATGTTGGGGTATTGGTTAATTGGCAGCGCAAAAATGGCTAACGCACCGCCGAGCATGATCACCAAGGCGATCACCCAGGCGAAGATGGGCCGATCAATAAAAAAACGAGACATGTTAAATAGGATTCCTTAATGGGCGTCGGCGGTGTAGTCAGTTACCAAATCAACATTGCTCGCCTCAACCGGTTTGACCTGAATACCTGGTTTCAAGCGCTGCAAGCCCTCGGTGACGACCTTGTCTCCAGCCTCAATGCCTTTACCCACCAGCCACGTATTACCTACGGTACGCAGCGTTTGCAGGTCGCGTAGTTCGACGGTGTTATCTGGTTTTAAAACCCATGCAGTAGCCACGCCTCGGCTGTCACGAATGATGGCTTGCTGAGGCACCAGCTTGGCGGCCTCTTTCACGCCTTCCTTGAGTTCAGCGTGAACGAACATGCCTGGTAATAGTTTGTGCTCAGGGTTGGGGAACACAGCCCGCAAGGTCACCGAACCGGTACCCTGGTCGACACTTACTTCGGAGAATTTCAGTACACCGGGCAGCGGATAAGGGCTGCCATCATCAAGGCTCAAATTAACTTCGGCCTTATTCTCGCCGGCACTTTGTAGGCCGCCCGATGCCAATGCACGCTGCAGCCCTAAAATGCGGGTGATCGGCTGGGTCACGTCGACGAAGATCGGATCAAGTTGCGTTACGGTAGCCAGCTCCGTGGCCTGCCCGTTTGTGACCAGCGCACCTTCAGTCACCGCAGAACGGCCAATCCGACCGGACACCGGCGCGAGTACGCGGGTGTACCGGACATTGATCTCGGCCACCTGAACTTCAGCCTGGGCCTGTCTCCATGTCGCATAGGCGTCGTCATATTGCTGACGGCTGACCGCGTTGGTCTTGAGGAGTCGCTCGTAACGTTGAGCCAGCTTCTGCGCCGTCCCGAGGCTCGCCTGGGCTTTGGCCAATTCAGCCTGATAGGTAGCAGGGTCGATCTGATAGAGCTGCTGGCCTTGTTTGACCTCTGCCCCCTCTTCAAACAGGCGCTTCTGCACAATCCCGCTGACTTGTGGACGCACTTCCGCGACTCGGAATGCGGACGTACGACCCGGTAGATCAGTTGTCAACGTCAAGGCCTGGGCCTTGACCGTATAAACCCCTACGTCGACGGCATGGGGCACGACAGCTACCTGTTGAGATTTACCGCATCCCGTCAACAAAACAGCGGTAAAGGGAAGGATATGCAGGGCACGCAAAGGCCATGAGCGGTTCACCGGGGGTCTCTCCTGAAAGCTGAAAAGGTAGGATTTAGTCTTGTGTATCGCAATGAGGTTCAGTGTACCATAATGCGAATCAGCAATCGCAAGCACTTTTTCCCGGTCCAAATATTCGTTCGGATTCTTGATTCGATTAGAATCGGTTAAACATCACCCGCAGCTAATAGCTGACAGGCAACGTCAAGATCTCGATTCAATGGGCTTGTGTTTGACCGAATGAGAACACCGCGGGCCAGACGATAGAGAGAGATAGAATGAGCAGTGATCCAACCTTGGAAAGCAAAAACGGCGGCATTCAGGTGATTGCCCGGGCTGCGGCAGTGATGCGGGCGCTGGGTGACAATCCCAAAGGACTCAGCCTTGCGGCGATAGCCCACATTGTCGAATTACCCCGCTCTACCGTTCAGCGAATCATCACTGCGCTGGAAACCGAGTACCTGGTCGAGTCTCTTGGCGCGCGAGGAGGCTTTCGTTTAGGGCCTGCACTCGGCCAACTTATCAATCAAACGCAATCGGATATCATCTCGGTGGTCCGCCCCTTCATCTACGAACTTTCGCTGCTGGTGGAAGAGTCGGTCACGCTGTCGTCATTGATAGGCGACAAAATCTATATCGTCGAACGGATTGTTTCCGAACGCGAGCTACGAATTGTCTTTCCAATCGGCATCCAGCCACCTTCATATGCCACTGGCAGCGGCAAAGTGCTTCTCGCCAGCCTTAGCTCAGAAACGGTTCTTACACTGCTACCGGAGTCGCTATCTAAATTCACACCCCAGACTCTGGAAAAAGCGGCATTGCTTGCACAACTGGAAGATATTCGTCTTAGCGGTATTGCTAAGGATAACGAGGAGTACATCGAAGGCATCTGTTCGGTGGCGGTATCGATCAATACCTATTTGGGTAACTATGCAATTTCCGTCGTCGCCCCGGCCTCTCGTATTAATGTGCGAGTCGACCGTTTTCAAGCGGCCCTCGTTGAATGCAAGCACAGCATAGAACGAATGATAGGTTCTCCTTCCTTGCCAATACGGGAGAACTAAAATGGCGAGAAAAACTGCCGAGGAGGCAGAGCGTACACGTCAGAAGATTTTGGCGTCGGGCGCGCAAGAATTCGCATTAAGCGGCTTTTCTTGCGCTACGTTAGACGTCATTGCGAAACAGGCTGGCTTGACGCGAGGCGCTGTATATTGGCACTTCAAAGGCAAAGAAGAGCTGCTGCTGGCGGTATTGCAAGACATTACACTGCCGGTGGAACATTTTTTTTCTGCCAGGATGGGCCTGCAGCATAATATCCAGCGTTTGCAGACGGCCATTGAACAGACCTTCATCAATATTGAATCACGTCAGCTCTGCGAAATCCTGTTGAAAAAAAGTGAAAACATAGCAGGTGCAAACCCCATCACGGAACGATTACATAAGGTTCAAAACAGTTTTACTTCTCAGATGCAACACCTGCTCAAAAGCGCGATAAGCAAAGGCGAAGTTGATGCAATGCTTGATATCGACGTCACCTGCAGGATGTTTCAGATGTATTTAAGCGGCCTTTTCTTTGAGTGCTTGCAGTGCAACCTCGACGTGCCGAGCCACATCAAAAATGCCCTTGATATAATCGTTGAAGTGCTTTTAAAACCACCGGCGCGTCTTCTCACCGCGGCCACAACTTTGGTCATAGAGAAAAATACCGAAGTCTGTTGAAAAAGTAGATCTCCTGCCTGACCTGCAGCAAAATAGGGTCAGGCCGGCTGGAGGCTCTGTTTTAACACCCAACGCGTGTTTACCGGCAGCTCAGCGGCCGTCTACTGAGTACTTGCCCGGCCCCGTGACAGCCAGCAGCAACAACCCGCCTATGATGCTGATGTTCTTGTAGAAGTTGATCATGTTCGCCGTGCGATCAGGGTCGACCATCGTCCAGTACTGGTGCCCGAGCAGGGCGGTGCCTAATACGAACAATGCATACAGCAAGGCAAGAGGACGGGTAAAAAAGCCAATGGTCAACATTATTCCGACAAAGAACTCCATGATCACGGAGATCGCCGCGGCCACCATGGGCACAGGTGCGCCAAGTGAGGTCATATAGGCGACAGTCCCATCGAAGTGGAGCATTTTTGCCCAGCCCGTAATGATGAACAGCACCATTAACAAGATGCGAGCCAGCAGGATGATTGCATCACGTTGATTGTCGAGCAGGTTGTATCTCATGGTGGCTACCTGTGGATCCGGAGAAGGAAGAACGTATGAATAATAGTAGCAGTGCCTTGGTGAATAGCACTTGGCTAATTCAACTGAAAAAATCACCCGAGCATGTGAAGAGCGACTTCAATAATAATTTCTGCACCTCCAGCGCGCTCCACTTAATATCCACCGAGCGGCCTATTACTAATGCTCCTCTTAAACAGCATGAACCCGTCGGGTTGATGCGCTTATTTTCGAAAGCCTAAGAAACAGAAACAACCTGCCTATCGGTAAACGCGGTGTTGGCACTGCGCCCCAACCCATATATCGCAAGGGCCGCCAGGCCGGACGGCACCACAAGAACCGCGAATACTTCGGCGAAGGTCCAGCCCCAACTGAGCATCTGCGCCCCGGCAAAGGCGCTGAGGATCGCGCCGAAACGACCGATTCCGCTCATCCAGCTGGCGCCGGTGGCTCGGGCTTCGGTGGGATAGAACGTGGCGGCCAGAGCATTCATGCCAACGCTTGCGCCGTTGAGGCAGAACCCCACCACCCAGGCGATTAGACACAGCAGGAGAAAGTGCCCCGTAGCCTGGCCGATCGCGTAAATCACCCCGCCGCTCAACACGAACACCGCTATCAACACCCAGTATTTGTTCCAGCGATCCATCACCCAGCCGACGCACAGCGCGCCTACCGGTCCACCCATCTGGAACATCGCGGTGACGATGGCCGCGTCCGCGACACTGTAGCCTCCGCCCTCCTTCACCAGTGTCGGTAGCCAGCCGCTGAACAGGTAGACCAGGAACAACGCAAGCATATAACCGCCCCACAACATCAACGTTCCAAAGCGATAGGAGCGCGACAACACGATCTGCACCGCCGAAGACTGAGTCAGCGCTTTGGCCGGCAAGCAGAAGGTCGAATTAGCGTCACTGACGCCCGGTGCAAGTTTTTCCAGGATGGCGTGGATACGTGCGTTCGGTGCCTGCTTGGCGACCAGGAAGGCCACCGACTCCGGCAGTTTGAAATACAGCAGCGGAGCCACCAGCAACGGTAAAACCCCGCCCAGGATCAGCACGCTTTTCCAGCCATAGGCCGGAATCATCCAAGCCGAGAGAAAACCACCACCGGCAGCGCCCAGAGAAAACCCGCAAAACGCCACGGTGATAAGGAACGAACGGCTGCGCTGGGGCGCGTACTCCGAAACCAGGGTACTGGCATTGGGCATTGCTGCGCCCAGCCCCAGACCGGTCACGAAGCGCAGCATCACCAAGGTGCTGATATCCGGGGAGAAGGCCGTCGCCAGCGTCCACAGGCCGAACATGAATACGCTGCACACCAGCACGATCTTGCGCCCGTAACGGTCGGCCAGCGGCCCGGCGACCAGGGCGCCGACGGCCAGGCCGATCAGCGCCGCACTCAACACCGGGCCCAATTGTTGATGGCTCAAACCCCAGTCCATTTTCAACTGCGGGGCGATAAAGCCCATGATCGCCACATCGAAGCCATCCAGGCCAATGATCAGGAAACCGAGGAACACCACCCACTTCTGAAAGCCGCCGATGGGGCGGCTGTTGATCAGCGTGTGGATGTCTATCGGTTGGGTTGTCAGCATAAACATCACCTCTGTGTTGTAGGGGTGCCCGACCACTGCGCCCGCTTTTTTATTGGGGTGAAACGAAGGTGGCGACGGTGCGCTCAAGGGTTGCCGAGGCTGTTGAACCGCACCGGACGGATAATCCGGGTTTCCTGAGCAATGATCAGATGCGCCGAGGCCTGCAGGTAGATCGAGAACTGTGGATCGGTATCTCGGGCCAGGCTGCGCTGTTCAAAATCATCGAGACTGTCATAGCCCCACAGGTGCAGCACTTGATTCAGCGGGCCGATACTACTGGTGTAAAACCCCAGCGGCGGCCCCAGATGCTCGAGCAGAATCGGCATCGCCAGACGATCGAAGACCTCGATGAATTCGGCCATGCAGCGTGGGCGGATGGTGTAGATGCGGTGGTCGACAACCGGTTTGTGATTCATCAGGCAACATCCTGTCGAGGTGCGTCGGAGGTTTTTTCAGCGGCCACCTGGGCCAGGTGCAGGCCGGTGAGATAACCGAAGGTCATGATCGGCCCGAGAGTGATTCCGGCGGCGGGATAGTTGCCGCCCATGATGCTCGCC
>NZ_JAMFRV010000775.1 GCF_026224925.1 Pseudomonas sp.
CACAGAGCAACATCGCCTTGCGTGCGGTGAAAAAAAGCGACACTTCACAAGCCTGTGTGCCCGGCTTTAGCAACGTCACCCGCAACGTAAGCTTCAGCCTGACCAACGTTAGTCCCACGTCCGGCACCCAACCAATAATTGTCAATAACAGCGCGGTGACCAGCACGCCCAGCACCCTCAGCCTGGCATTCGACAGCACAGGCAGCGCATCGCTTACTGTTCGTTATGACGACGCAGGGCAGATGATGCTCACCGCGACTTACTTGGGCAGCACGGCCAACAACGACGCCGGGCTCAGCATGAACGGCAGCGATTTGTTCGTTTCTAAACCTTATGGCCTGTGTGTGCAAACTGACTCGGTGTGCACCGTCGCAGGCGTAAGCGCCGACTGCAAGGCGTTCCCCGGCGTACGCGCGGGGGATAACTTTCCATTGCGCGTTCAGGCCGTCGGTTGGTTGGCCGACGGTGACCCACTGACCTCCGCATCATTGTGCAGCGGCCGGATTGTCACCCCCAACTTCCAAATGGCCAATATCCCCCTGTCCAGCCAACTGGTTGCTCCGGTTTCTGGCGTCAGCGGAGTACTTTCGCCCACTCAATACACACATGTGCAGGGCAACCAAACCACAACCAGCACCTCGATTTCAGAAGTCGGCGTGTTCCAACTGACGGCGACCCCAGCGGCCAATGCGTACTTTGGTGAAACCGTCAGTGGTGGCACCAGCGGTCTGGTCGGACGCTTGATTCCCGCGTACTTAGGCGCGCAAGCGAGTGCCAGCCTGACCCCCAGCTGTGGTTCATCCTTCAGCTATCAGGGCCAACCGATGGCGTTTGCTGTCGGGCAAGAACCCGACTTGATCGTCACCGGTTTTAACCGAAACGCGGGCATCACTTACAACTACGACCGTGACGCTTTCTGGAGGCTGGCGACGCCGGTTCCAGATGCGTACACCTCGATCACCGGCAAGACCAGCCTGGACCTGAGTGGCCGCCTTACTCGCAGCGGCACGGCCAACGTTGCACAAAGCGGTGCCGACAATGGTGACGGTGCAGAGAGTTATCGCTGGACCGGCGAAACCCTGCAATACACCCCCCCAACGCTGCCGCTAGCCGACGATTGGCCGTTCATCGCAGCCATTCGCCAGAACTTCAGCGCCGCTACGTTGACCGACGCCGATGGCGCATGTTTTGGCGATGGTACCGCGTGTTCAGCCTACAGCTACGACTTCAGCAACACGCCCGGCAGCGAAGTACGCCTGGGCCGTCTACGCCTGGATAACGCCCATGGCTCTGAACTGCAGGAACTGGATCTGCCTTTGAGTATCGAGACCTGGCAAAACCTTGCCGGTGGCAACTTTAAAGCTGAAGGCCTCGATACCTGCACCACCGCTTCAGTGCTCCAGGCTCCAGGATTGAGCAGCTATACCGGACAACTTACCCCGGCAAACTATCCCAACAGCGCCATCTCGTTGATTGCACCGAGTGCAGGTATTGGCTTGTTAAAACTGCAGCCCCCGGCCATTAGCGGATCGGTACTTGGCGGCTTACCCGCCACCCCGTCATGGCTGTTCTATAACTGGAACGGCACCGGTCGTGAAGCCCCGGTAGCGGTGGCTAGATTTGGTATCTACAAAGGTACGACACCAATGATCTTTCGGCGGGAGGTCTATCGGTAGAGGGTAATGAAGGCCCTTCGGGCCAGCTGTAAAAGCCAGCATCCAAAGCAAATCAGCACACACAAACCTTTCGGCCAGGACTGGCTACTGTGGGAGTAAGCTTGCTCCCACAGGGGGTTGATCCGCTGTCATTCTCCACAAAGCGACCCAACCCGCAATTTAGGGATACCTCCCACACCCTCGCCGTTTTAGAATAGCGACCCATTTCCGCACTCGCTCCACTTGCGCCCTACTCCAAATACAGAAAGGTAAAGCAATGACAGGTGAAGACCTGACGCCGAGCTTGCTCAAGCGTGGCTTGAAGAACCGCCATATCCAGCTGATTTCCCTCGGCGGCGCGATTGGTACCGGGTTGTTTCTGGGCTCTGCTGGCGTGCTCAAGTCGGCGGGGCCGGCGATGATTCTGGGTTATGCCATTTGTGGCTTCATTGCCTTTCTGATCATGCGTCAGCTGGGTGAGATGATTGTCGAGGAGCCGGTCGCCGGCTCTTTCAGTCATTTTGCGCACAAATATTGGGGCGGTTACGCGGGCTTTTTATGCGGCTGGAATTACTGGGTCCTGTACGTGCTGGTCGGTATGGCTGAGCTGACCGCCGTGGGTAAATACGTGCAATTCTGGTGGCCGGAGGTACCGTCGTGGGTCAGCGCTGCGGTGTTTTTCGTGTTGGTCAATCTGCTCAATCTGACCAACGTCAAAGTCTTCGGTGAGACCGAGTTCTGGTTTGCGATCATCAAGGTAGTCGCCATTATCGGCATGATCCTGCTAGGCGGTTATCTGTTGATCAGCGGCACCGGCGGCCCGCAAGCCTCTGTCAGCAATCTGTGGAATCACGGCGGCTTCTTTCCTAACGGGATCAGCGGTTTGCTGATGTCGCTGTGTTTCATCATGTTTTCGTTCGGCGGGCTGGAGTTGGTGGGTATCACCGCAGCGGAAGCCAGCGAGCCGCGCAAAATCATTCCCAAAGCGATCAATCAGTTGGTGTTCCGCATCCTGATTTTCTACGTCGGCGCACTGACCGTGCTGCTGGCGTTGTACCCATGGGACTCGTTGCTGCAAACCCTCGGCGCGTCCGGCGATGCCTACAGCGGCAGCCCTTTCGTGCAGATCTTTGCCCTGATCGGTAACGACACGGCAGCACAAATCCTCAACGTCGTGGTACTCACGGCGGCGCTGTCGGTCTACAACAGCGGGGTGTATTGCAACAGCCGCATGCTGTTTGGCCTGGCCGAACAAGGTGATGCGCCCAAAGCACTGATGAAGCTGAACAAACAAGGTGTGCCGGTGCTAGCCATCGGTGTGTCGGCGCTGGTGACCCTGCTGTGCGTGGTGGTCAACTATGTCGCGCCTCAGGAAGCGCTAGAGTTGCTGATGGCCTTGGTCGTCGCATCGCTGATCATCAATTGGATAGTCATCAGCCTCACCCACCTGAAGTTTCGCAAAGCGATGAATCAGCAAGGTGTAGTGCCTGGCTTCAAGGCGTTCTGGACACCCTTCAGCAACTACCTGTGCCTAGCCTTCGTCGCATTGATTCTGGTCATGATGCTGATGATTCCGGGGATTGCCATCTCGGTCTACATCATGCCGGTCTGGATATTGTTCATCCTGGGGCTGTACCGATTGCGCGTAGGACCACGGGTAGTGAAAACAGCTTGAGACAGCACCTCAAATCCCTGTAGGACCAACCGGGGCGCGTAGCTTTGTTCGGGAAGCGGGCAGCGCGGTTTGTTTGGAGAGCAAATGCGCAGCCCTCTGCCTCTAAAGAACGGACTCATACGATGCAAGGGCTTTGACTGTTTGAGGTATCCCCTGACGAAGCAGCATATCCAAGTACTGCTGCACATCCATCGGGGGCATCCTCAGCGTGCGTCGCTGCCGCTGTGCAGCGGCCAGAACTGCGGCTTGATCCAAATCCCAAAGATCCATGATGAACTCGTCAGGATGTTGAGACTCGATTTCAAAAGACGCTAATGTCTTTGCCGGAAAATCTTTCAAATTGAACGTAACAATGCTCTGTGCCTTACAACGAATGGCAGCAGCCAACACGTGGCGATCGTTTTTGTCAGGCAGTTCTAATCCAGAGCACAACACTTCATAACCCGTCACCAGTGCATCAGGGACGGCTAAATCCATTAAAGCCGAAGTTCTATCCAACTGCTGCGGGGTCAAGTCAGCCCGATTCTTCAAAACATTTCGTTTCCACTCATCGTGAATCTGCGCACTCCAACGAGCCCTGTAGAGTCCGCAAAGCGCCAGATGCATCAGAAAATCTCGAAGCGGAGCAGGATAAAGAACGCAAGCATCGTATACCGCCGTAAACGGCGAGTGTCTCATTAGTAACCCAGCCGGAGGTCTTGCGCTTGTTGTGCCAATGCCTCCATTGCCTCATGACTGGCTTGATCGCGGCGATCTTTAAATCTCATCAAGTCGGAGAACAAAACGCGGCGATGTCTGCCGGTTTTATGAAACGGCAACTCCCCCATCTCCAGCAACTTGACCAAATGGGGGCGCGAGACATTAAGCAAGTCTGCCGCTTCTTGAGTGGTTAACTCGGCATGGACAGGTACTACCTTAACGGCGTTTCCTATGGCCAACTCGCCTAGAATATCCATCAGTAACCGCAGAGCGGAGGTAGGCAATTCGACAGGGTGCGCTTTGTTTTCTTTGTCGAAAATCTCAATACGTTGCGTTTCAAACTGAGTCGAAAGAAAAGCTGCCAGGTCACGCAGTCCCTGCACAGCAGCCTTAACCTCTCCATCGAGCGGAAGGGTCGTGGTGGACAGGCCTGTAACGGTCATGATCAAACTCCAATAGGCAGCGAATTGCGCTAGAGGAAAATTTTATTCGAAATAAACGAAAATCGCAATAAACGAAACACTCTCTCACCAACTCCCGCCCAACCCCAACAACTCCAGTATCTGCCTTCTCAAGTCCACCAAATACGGATCATCGCGGTGCCGGGGGTAAGGCCGTTCGATGGTGAATTCCTTTTTGATCGTCGCAGGGCGGTCGCTGAACACGATCACTCTGTTGGCCAGCAGCAGGGCTTCTTCAACGTCGTGGGTAACCAAAAGCGCGGTATAACCCTGACGTTGCCAAAGGTCGATCAGTTCCTTTTGCATGGTCAGGCGCGTGAGTGAGTCAAGTTTGCCCAGGGGCTCATCGAGTATCAGCAGGCGCGGTTCGTTGACCAGTGCCCTGGCCAATGCTGCGCGCTGGGCCATGCCGCCTGACAGCTGTCGGGGATAGGCGCGGGCGAATTGGCTGAGGCCGACTTTCTCCAGTGCGGCGTCGACTTTGCTGCCGTGGGTTTTAAGCAGGCCCTGGGCTTCCAGGCCGAGGGCAACGTTGTCCCAGACGCGCCGCCACGGGTAAAGCGTTGGGTCTTGAAACACCACTACGCGACTGGGGTCGGGACCGGTAATCGGCACGCCGTCTGCCAGCAGTTTGCCGGAGTCCGCAGGCTCAAGGCCTGACACCAGACGCAACAACGTTGATTTGCCACAGCCCGACGGCCCGAGCAACACGACAAATTCCCCCGGTGCAACATCAAGGGAAATCCGCTCCAGCACCGGCAGACGGTAGCCGTCGAGGCTAAACGAATGACTGAGATTATCAATGCGCAAGGCCAGCCCTGCAGCGCCCTGCTCCGGTAAACTATTGGCCAGCGCTACCATTTCATTGCTCCTTTTTGCCAGCTCAGCAGGCGGTCACGGATCATGAACAGCGCAGAGATCAGCCCTGAACAGGCCAACGCCATGATCAATAATGCGGCGTACATGTTGGCGTAAGCCGCCCAGCCCTG
>NZ_JAMFRV010000776.1 GCF_026224925.1 Pseudomonas sp.
CATGTCGCACCAGCATCGCTGGAGCGGAATAGGTGACCGCGCAGGCCAAACGCCAAAAGGCTGTCCTTGGGACTGGCGACCAAGCCGAAGAAGCTCCCCGCGTACGGCTCGCCCAGTGACTTGAAATTGCGTGCATCTTTGCTCAAGCGGTATAACCCGCCCTGCTCGCCAGCCAGATAAACCACGCCGTGCAACGTGCGCGCGACATTGATATGGCGCTGCGCGGACCCATCAAGTAATGCCAGCGAGGGAGACCAACTGCGGCCACCGTCAGCCGTGGAGAAACCAAGTCCATAAGCGCCGACGACCAGCGCGTGATCCTTGTCGAAGCACTGGATGTCGAGGAACGGTTTATCCGCTCCGTCCGCTACCAAGTTGCGTGCGCTCTGCAACCCGGTGGCATCTTTTTCGTCACGGGCCTGCAGGATCGCTTGAGCAGCCTTGATCCCATCGAGCTGTGCTACCCAGCTCTTACCCGCGTCATCGCTTTTGAGAATCACGCCTCGGTGGCCGACCGCCCACCCGGTGTTACTGTCGGCGAAACACACTCCCGTGAGCGTCACACTGACCGGCACCTGAGCCTGCTGCCAGGTCTGTCCCTGATCGTCCGAATAAACGATATGCCCACGTACACCTACCGCGATCAAGCGTTCGCCAGCCTGAGTAATCGCGCTGAGCATGGAGCGCTGCGCAAGCGCTGAAGCCTGAGATCGCTGGTGCAGTGTATCCCCGACATTTTTGAGTTCAGCGGTACCCACCACCGACTCATCGGCACAGACCAGACCGCCCAATAGACAGAGCAGAAACCAGCAACAGGTCACTATTTTTGTTTTCACGTTTCCACCTCCGTTACCACAATCAATGCGACATGCTGCCTGCCCTGACAGTAAGGGCAGGCAACAACTGCACTTAGCCTTTATCGCGCGCTTTGGTTGGTCAGTGATTCCGGTGAGAAAAAGCTTTCACGACGACGCTCAGCAGTGCTGTATTGATCATTGCCAGCATCTCCCAGGGCGCAGTTGTAAACCCACGCCTTGGTCCGGTGGTCATGAAAAAAACTGGTGCAGTAATTGACGGTGGCCGGGATGTCCGGAGCAACAAACGGGGTCGTCATTGAGGTACGCCACAGGGTGCCTTCGGCATCCCAGCCATCCATGATCGCCGAGCCCCAGTTGTCTTCGTCGTAGTAATACATACGCTTAGGTACGGCATGACGCTTGCCCGGTTTGAGCGTCGATTCAACCACCCAGACCCGGTGCAACTCCCAGCGCATCATTTCCGGTTTGGCGTGCCGCGTTCCCATTACATCCTGATCGCTGTGAGCCAGTAATCGGTTGTCGTTATAAGGAATGTACATTTCTTTTTTGCCGAGTAACTTCCAGTCATAACGCTCAGGTGAGCCCACGCCACCAAAGTTTTCATCAATGAAGTTAACCCCAGAGGCAACCACGTTAGGCGTATCAAAGTTGATGCTGGGAGCACGTCGCACGCGACGCTGGCCGGCCAGGTATTGCCAGAGCGTACGACCTTTGACGTAGTCAAAACCGCTGTGCAGCATCAGGGCCTCGCCAGCCCGAAAGGCCGGCGCGTAGGTCGCCTGAATGGCCAGCATATATTCAGGATCAGGGGTGGTCGCTACCGAACCCTCTTTGTAGTAATAGGGATACTGCGCCTCGTCGACAGCTGCGGTGGCCAACACCTGTTTGCCATCAGCAGTGGTTGTCCACACCTTGTATTTGCTGTGAGTCGACTCTCCGCGCCACAGGGATAGATGGTTCCAGTGCACTTCAAGTCCCGTTTTAGGAATCGGAAATGGCACACCTCCGTAAGCCCCTTTGACGATCAGCCCGTCACCCTCGAGCTTCGCCTCGGTAGCGTTTTTAAAGGTATTGTCATAGACCCATTGGGGCGCAGCCGCAGTACGCCGAGTCTGATAGACATCAATGCGAAATGTCTGTGGGTTGTCCTTGAACAGTTGCTTGACGCCATCGGCCAACTTGTCAGCGTACTGCTGCATGTTGCTCGCAGTGATACTGAACAACGGCTTGTCGGCAGCAAAAGGGTCAACATTACGATGCCCATTCTGAAATCCCGCCGGGACTTGCGTAAAACCACCGGTCCAGGCCGGAATACTGCCGTCGGCATTTGCTGCACGCTCAGCGCCCATGGGGGTGAGTTTGCCTTTTAGCGCTTCGGCTTCCTGTGGACTGACCGCTGCCTGGGCCACACCCAGGCATAGGGACAACAGTGAGAAGCAGGCCAGCCAATTTACTGTTTTATTTTTGTACATGTTCACCCCCTCAAAAGGTCTGCGATACGCTGAATGCAACGAAATCGCGGTCGGCGTTGGTCTGCTTATAGGTCAAGATTCCGTCGATGTTTATCGGCGCCGAAGGACCGTAGAAACCGGTGTAGGTGAGAGAAACCGTCAGCGACTTCAAATACTCGGCAGAAAGCCCGATGTTGTAATCGCCACCCTTGGCCTGGCTGAAACCGCTTACGGCCGAAGATCGCCCATCGATGCCATAGCTGAAGCCCATGGGCACCGACAGGTCGACGCCATCCAACACTTGAAAATAGGTAGGTGTGAATGCCCAGCGCATGGCCAACGCATCACGGGTACTGTTTGGGTCGAGGGCGTCGGGATTGCTGGTAATGCTGAGAGTCCGGTTCCAGGCCAGCTCTCCGAGCAAGGCTGCGGTATCCCAGAGCGGGCCAATCGGTAAAACATTAATCAAGTTGACTTGAGCATGGGCGGTATTACCCACCGCATACAGACGGTTATGGTCGTTATCCCCATTACCCGTCAGGTCGACCAAGGTCTGGCTGACCAAAGGTGCGTTGTGCCTGATTGACGCCTCGAAGCCAACATTGGCATTGCCAATGCCTCGGTTGGCACTAAAGCCATAGGCCCTGATGTCTTGCGGATAAACCAGCATGTACTCGCCGATCTTATCCAGCGGTTCACCGGGTCCGACGCCCACGCCAGGACGTACCTGAACCTGAAAGTTTTTGTCGTGATACTGAATCGCGTAGAGGCCAAAATCGGTGTTCAACTCCTCGGAGCGATAACGCAACTGCATGCCCCCCTGACCGGAGTTACGCGCCTTTATATCGCTGCCACGGTAGAAGGAAGCCACTGGGCCAATGCCAGGTTCAGTCGCCGCGATTATTCGCTCGCCGCCTTCGTCCACCAAGTCAGCTGGGCTGAAGTAACTTCCTGCAGCTGGAATACGGTTGGGCTCCCAGCGGAACTGGTAATAGCCGCCAACAGAGACCGTCGGCGTCAGTTGTAACTGGGTGGAAAATTGCTGAACCGGTCTACCAAGCTCCTTGAACTGAGTGTTCGGTACCGACAGCGCCTTCACCACATCGATCGGTTGCTGTCCGGCGGCAATACCGTTATTGCCGTAAAACAGACTTTCGCCATAGATCAACGCATGCTTCCCGAGCCGAGCGACTCCCCACATGTCTTCGCCCACGTTGAAGTCGCTATAGACGAAAGCATCCAGCAATTCGGCCTTACGACCTTGTAAGTCACGGGTCGCTTGAGTGAAGTGGTTGTGATTGACGCTGACCGAGTTCGCGGTGTCCGGCGAGTTATTATCGTTTTGTTTGTTATAGACATCGTCGTACCAGGCCGCGCCGCTTAGACGAAGGCCAGCACCCTTGCGCGAGATATCCAGCTCCGACAGCCAGTCCACGCGGTCAGATATCAGGCCCTTATCGAAGTTGCGATCACCATCGTCCAGGTTTGGATCGGCGATCAGCTTGTTCTCTTGCCCCTTCACTCGCCAGGCATTGCTGTACTTGAGGGTATTGTCCCAGCGTACCTGCACATCATCGCTTCCGGTATCTAACTGGAATGCCGACACTGAAAACGATGCGCAGGTTGCTAGCGCGGTAGATATCGCAGATAGAGCAAATCGGGTAGGCGACAAAAAAGGTAGGCGCGTTTTGAGAGCTGCATTCATATGCATGACCACTGCCTCTGTGTGACGGGTAGCCCGTCGCTTTCTTATTGTTTTTAATTGCGCTGCGCCAGGTTATTACCCAGCGACAGCGCTGATAAGGTTGGCATTACAAACAGCGGTTAGATGGCATCCCTTGCGAAAACCATGGGGGGTAGTTTTTGCCCAAGGAGATACCCACCCAACAGACCGGCTGTGTCGTCCGAGTTCTGAGTGATGTGGTTGGCAGCCGCGATGACGTCACGCAAAATCCGTTGTAAGGCGTTGTCCAGGTAAATCCCGCGAGCCGAAGTCGCCTTGAACAGCAGCATGACGGCCTCTTCGCAATCGCGACCCACGCGTGCGATATCCAGCATGTGATGCACACGATCATGGGTCGGCACCAGTTGTCGCTGTTCCACCAGTTCAGTGGTTTCGACCATCATCTGCAGCAAGCGAGCGCGCGCCGAACGCACATGAACCACTGCATTGCCCAAGCGATCCTTGACGTATGGGCTCAGCGCCGCCGGCATACCACCTGTGGTGTCGGTGCGTACCTTCATCTGCTCGATGTATTCGTCGATACCGCCTTGGGCGAGACCCACTATCAACGCAGACACTGCGCCGAAAAACACCTGGTTGAAGGGATACAAGTAATGCGCTGCACGATCGGACATTTGATAGTCGATCAAGCTGTGCGCGCGGTGAGCCGGCACGAAGGCATCCTTGACCACCAGGCTTTTGCTACCTGTTCCGGCCAAGCCGAACACATGCCAGTCATCGACGATTTCATATTCAGAACGGGGTACCAGCATCGCCATGCGGTCGATCATGCGGCCTTCAGCGTCCTTGCGCATTGCACCGAGAAAGGCCCAATGCGAATGGTCGCAACCGCTCGAAGTTTTCCAGGTGCCGCTGATGCGGTAACCACCATCGACCTCCACTAGCTTGCCGAACGGCGGATAAGAAGACGCGACGATCAGCCCGTCATCCTCACCCCAGACATCTTGCCCGGCGCGCGGGTCCATGCTGCCGAATTCCCATTGGTGGATACCCAGGATCATCATGTTCCAACCGCTGCTGCCGCAACCACGCCCCAGTTCCATCAGTACCTTGTAAAAAACCGCAGGATTCATTTCCCACCCACCACAGCGTGCAGGTTGCAGAATTTTGAAGAACCCTGCCGCTTTGAACGTTGCGATAGTTTCTGCCGAGACCATGCGATTGCGTTCCACAGAAGCGGCCCGCTCACGCAGCATTGGAATCATGTCGCGCGCCCGTTGCAGCAATTCTGCCTCAGTAGGGACGGCTTGGCCGAAAACCGAATGGGCCTGTTTGAGTATTCCAGTCATCGTCTTTCCTCGTTTTATTGTTATCGGTGCAGATGGCTCAGCGCAACGCAGTGAAACGGCTGTTGAAATACAACAGCGGGTCGACATCCTCACCACAACCGCCGACGTTGATTACTTCGCAAAGGAACATGTCGTGGGTGCTGGCGGGCAATGTCTCGACGACCCGACATTCAAAGCTGGCAAGGGCGTCATCAAGGATGGGTACCCCGGCCTTTCCGTAAACCCAATGGCCTTCGTCGAAACGGGCCTCGGCCACCACGCCCTCAACCATTCCGGCAAAACGCCGGGCGATGGATTCCTGATCGCAATTGAGCACGTTGATGCTCAGTGCCTGGTGTGCCTGGATCACCGCATGAGCACGCACATTGCGATTGACGCAAACCAATAGCCGCGGTGGGTTAGCGGTCACCGAACAGACCGCCGTTGCGGTTAAACCGGCTCGCTCGCTTTCATCACCGCTGGCAATCACCACGCAACTGGCGGCCAGGTAGCGCATGCCTTTGCAGAAGTCAGCCACGTCCACCGGCGGCGGAGCAGGACTGCGTGGTGGGGTGTTCAGGGGGGCGCACATCATGCTGGCACCCTCCCGCTCGAAAGAAATTCGAGCATGACGTGGTTGAACTCTTTAGCGTCTTCGTACTGAGGCCAGTGGCCCGCGTTGGTACGCATGACATAGAGTTGACCCTTAGGCAGCCTGGGCAAGGCCGATTCGGCAGCCGCTACGTCATGGATCGGGTTGTGGTGCGTCCAAAACAGCAGGGTTTCGCACTCGACTTTTTCTAGTTCGATCATGTCTGGCTGCGCTTCACCAGACGTTACTTTGCGCAGTCGCGTGTAGATCAGCGGCGCCACTTTTTGAAAGCCTTCTGAGGCATAAATGGCCAGACGAGAACCAATCAGCTCATCGCTGAGCAGGTGCCAATTACCCTCGTACATCAGCCACTGCATGCGAGCTTTAACACTTTCAAAGGTCGGAGCCTGGCCAATGCTGCGGGCGGAAAGCGCCGCAAGATTGGCCAAGTCTTGGCGGCCTTGCTCACTTACGACCGGAATACCGCCCGTGGTATTCAGTACCGCACGCAGAACGCGTTGCGGATACTGCACGGCGAACGTGCCGGCCACTACGCCGCCTAGCGACTCGCCGCTGAGGTGCGCCTTTTCGATATCGAGCGCGTCCATCAACTCACGCAACTGCCCGACATAATCGGCAATGGAGTACTCGATATCGGTTTTCTTTTCCGACAGACCATGGCCCACAAAATCGAACGCGATAACGTGATAGTGCGCTGCCAATGCCACGACGTTCTTGGCATAAGCTTCGAGGTGACCACCGATGCCATGCATCAACAACAATGCTTGCGGCTTACCCCGGCCAGCTTCGGCGATGCGGGTGCTTCCGTAGGTGGGTAGATCGACATAGCGAATCTGCGCACCGAAAAAATCCAACCAAATACTCATGATGCCTCTCCCGTTAGCAGTCGGTTCAGTCGACCGGATTACGCTTGTGACCCCAGTCGCTTAACTGGCTATAACTGCGGACGTTCCACGTTGCGTCGTCTATCACCACCCCGCCCCAACCGAACTCGAAGTTGAAGCCCGATGGCGTCCGTGCGTAGAACGAAAAAGTCCGGTCATTCGGGTGGTGGCCGAGTTCAAGAACTATCGGGATTCCGGCAGCGATGCAGCGGTCATACGCCTGGCCGACGTCATCAATGTCTTCGGCCTGCACCATGAAGTGGTTGAGGATTTTCGGCGCCGGCGCCTGGGCGGTAGCAATGGAGTGGTGACGCCCGGTTTTGGTATGGAAAAAGGTCGCGTCGACCGTCATCCCGGGCATGATTTCTTCGCGAATGTAATCGCTGACCTTGAGTTTCAGAACATCACGATAGAAGCGGACTGTCTCCGGGCCATTCTTGGCAAAGGGCAGCAGATGACCGATGCCTAACTCACCCGTGACGAAACGTCCCTTGAGTACTGTCGAGCGAAACGGATCCTGTAACAGCGCAATGCTATGGCCAAAAAAGAACTCATGATTGAAACCGTTGGGGTCGGCGCAGCTGTAAGCTTTTTCAACCATCCGCCGCTTGAGCGTTTCGGCAGGCAGCGGCGACACGTCGACGCCCTTCTCGCGCAGCTCAGCCACGAACGCCTCAAGATCATCCTCGCAGTCCAACTGCCAGCCCGCGACCAGCAGATCGTCGCAACTGTTCTCTTCAAGGAAAAAACGCTGCTTATATTCATCCATGCGCAAGCTCAAGCCACCTGCATCACGCTGGCTCACCTGCATGCCTAATATGTCTGTCGCAAACCATTGCCATTTATCGAGATCGCTAACACCAAATCCCGCATAGGCCAGACTGGTAATTTCAGCCACTTGAGAAGCTCCTCTGTCATTGTTGTTATTTTCAGGGAGAGGGTTTTTCAATCCTCTCTCCCTCCGTGCGAAGGCAATCACGGTGCGTTGACAGAGCAAGTGCAATGGCTGTGCCATATCTGAAATAGTTGTATTTTTAGCTTCGATAAAACTTTTTTTATCTTATATTTCATACAGATATGATTTTTATAACACTACCTGAGCGATAAATTTTGGCGTGTATCAAAGGTTGGATACCGAGTAGGCACCTTCATCATTTAATGAATCTTCATCAAATTCACAACGAATTCCATGAAGCCCTTTTACCCATTCGCAGAGGCACCTCGTAATTAAATAGAGTCGTAGAAAAACAAATGCGAAGTGAGCCTTCCAGAAGGCAAAAAATATGTTTTCATGCCCCTCAGTGACCGGATGAATGACAGGGTCCGGCGGATAAGGCCGGCCACCCGCAAACCTGGAATCAGCCCAATAATAAAAAGGTAGGGGTTTATGAGTTCGTCGAAAAACCAGGGTGCATCTTCCAAAAAAAACGCGCGTCCAAACCCACGTAACGTGATTACCGACTTACGCTTTCCAAATATGCGCGACCTGGCCGAGCACCTCTATTTCAATGCCCAAGAGGGCATCATCTGGCTAGGCGATCAACGAATGATGTTGATGCAGGCACAAGCCTTCGGCGCCTTACGTCAGGAACTGGTGCAGAGCATGGGCATCGAATATGCCCGTGGTGTTTTCACCCGCCTCGGTTATTTAACCGGGACACGCAATGCCGACTTGGCAATCCGTACTCGCACCAATGGCACACAACTGGACATTCTTGCCGCAGGCGCCCAGTTGCACTCGTTGACCGGAATGGTCGAGGTGATTCCAGTCTGCATTGAGGTGGACCAAGCCAAAGGGTATTTGTATGGCGAGTTCCTGTGGAAGCACTCCATCGAAAGTGATATGCACATCATGGCCGAAGGCGTCAGTTCCGACCCTATTTGCTGGATGGAAGTGGGTTATAGCTCTGGCTTCCTGACTCGACTCATGGGCAAGCGCGTACTGGTCAGGGAAACTGAATGCAGCGCCATGGGTGACGACGTCTGTCGCGCCATCGCCAAGCCGGTGGAAGAGTGGGATGACCCTGAAGAGGATCTCAAGTATTTTCAGCCCCGCGCCACCGATCATCGGCGTCCGCAGCCTCCCAGCAAAGCAGCGCAGACAACTACCCTCGTGCCCTCGCCTTTCGGCTTGGGCGAGAGCAACACCAGCGACCTTGTACTTGATCGCCCGGTGGGCAACTCGGCGTCGTATCACGCGGTGCTGCATAAGATCCTGCGGGTTGCGGGAACCAACGCTACCGTCCTCATGCTTGGCGAAAGCGGGGTCGGCAAAACAATGTTCGCCCACGAACTGCACGCCAATAGCCAACGAGCGGATTGCCCCTTCATCGAAATAAACTGCGCGGCTATTCCGGACCAGTTGATCGAGTCCGAGTTGTTCGGGGTCCAGCGCGGTGCTTTTTCTGGCGCGACCGAAGCCCGTCCGGGACGCTTTGAAATTGCCCACGGAGGGACTATCTTTCTCGATGAAATCGGCACTCTCAGCATGACTGCACAAAGCAAGCTGCTGCGGGTATTGCAGAGCGGCGAGCTGGAACGCCTGGGAAGCACTAAGACCATTAAGGTCAACGTACGGGTGATTGCCGCGACCAATGAACAGCTGATCGACGCGGTCAAGGAAGGCCGCTTTCGCAGCGACCTGTTTTACCGGTTGAATGTATTCCCGATCACTATCGATCCTTTGCGCAAGCGTAAGGACGATTTACCGGTACTGCTTGAAGCCTGCCTGAGCAAACTGACCAAGCTACATGGCCGCCAACTCACAGGCATAACCCCGAGGGCATTGCAGGTATTGCTCGACCATCAGTGGCCAGGCAATATCCGCGAGTTTGAGAACGTCATCGAGCGAGCAGTAATTCTCGCCGACGACGGCGAAGCCATCGATCTGCGACACCTTGCTGGTATTGAACAGCATACGCACGAGCGGGTGGGCACAGTCGGTTGGGAGGATGGCGGGTTTATCGGTATCCGCCTGCCCGAAGAACCGGTTGCTTCGGTTGGACTCGGCCAGCAAGAAAAGGTCAGCCACGACCAGTTGCTTGCAGTGGCCCGACAAGCGCTGCAGCGAGGCCCGATCGACCTTGGCCAAATTGAGGAAGTGTACATAGAGGTCGCCATGGAGCTGGCGGCTAATAATATCTCCCGCGCGGCCACAACACTGGGGCTGACCCGTGCGCAACTCGACTATCGCCTGAAAAAGATACAACCGCCTCAACAGTCCTGACCATCGCCAGGGATGACGCACGCTAGCTATGAGCCAAGCCAGCGGCATCTATCGATAGTTCATCGTTATCGGGATCGACTGGCAGCGCTCAGTCGACCCCGGCAATAACCTATTGCGAAGGCTGGTCTGTCTCGAACGCCGTGACGCTATCGGCCACGCGACAGAAACGACTGATGCTCGCGACCGAATTGGCATGTTCTTGTGCCGAAGGCGCAGCGCAGCAGTCTTCCAGCAGCACAACATCAAAATCACGGTCGTGGGCGTCGCGCACAGTCGCCTGGACGACGGCCTGGGTACTCACCCCACTGCAGTAGATCCGCTCGATACCTTCACGGCGAAGCAACAGTTCCAGGCGAGTGCTGTAAAACGGTGACACTCGATGCTTGATGATCTCCCAGTCCTGAGCTTGCGGCGCCAGAGCCTCATGCACCGCACTGCCCCATTGCGATAATTTGAGGATGCCATTTTTCGCAATTGGCCCAAACACCTGCGAAGCCGGGTTGGCTTCACGATGATCATCAGAGAATGCGACCCGAATGAAAGCCACTGGAATTCCCTTGGCCCTGGCCGTGGCAATTGCTGCGGCAGTGTGAGCAATTATATCTCGCGATTTTACCTGTTCAGCCATGGGTGACTTACCGCTTGCGCCTTCTGGATGAATCAGGTCGTTTTGCATATCCAGCACCAGATAAATACTTTTCATATTGCTCTCTCTTGAGGTTGATTCAGTCGCACCACAGTGCACCGTTGACATCGATAATTTCGCCACAGATAAAACTCGCTTGCGCACTGAGGAGAAAACTCACTACGTTTGCCACCTCTTCGGGGCGGCCCATGCGACCCAGAGGGATCAGCGCGCGCAAGTTGTCGGGGAATGTATCGGTCATTGCCGTCCCGATAGGCCCCGGCGCCACGCCATTGACTCGTACGCCAAAACTAGCCAGTTCCTTAGCGAGGAAAAAGGTCAGGGTATGCACCGCTGACTTGGACATGCCGTAGGCCACCCCACCGGCGACTTCAATCTCGCTACGATCAAGCCATGCCCGAGCGTTGCCGCCGTTTTTCCCGACAACCGAGCCAATGTTGACGATAGCTCCGTGCCCCTGCTCAGCCATCATCTGCCCCACTACCTGACAAGGGATCAGCGTGCCCAGCACGTTGATCCGCATCACTCGGTCGAACTCGCTATTAGTCAGACTCAATACGCTTCCTTTTGACACCACGCCTGCGACATTGACCAACGAGGTCACAGCGCCGAAGCGATCTTGAGCTTCTTCTACTGCCTGCCGGACCTCGGTGCGCGAGGTGACGTCGCAGGCCATCATCAACCCCTCAACACCCGTAACGTGTGGCGCCACGATATCCAGCGCCACAATCTTTTCGCCCTGCGCACTGAGCACGCGGCATACCGCTGAACCAATAGCACCACTGGCGCCGGTAACGATTGCTACACCCATCTTGATAGTCCCCGGTCAGTTAAACGGCGCCAGCCGCGTGAGAAGCTGCCAGACGTCCGAACACCAGCCCCTTAAGCACCGATGTACCGCCTGCGTAATTGCCAAAATAAAGGCCTACGGTTTCGCCCGCTGCGTAGAGGTTATCAATCGGCTGACCGTCGCCGTTTACTACCCTGGCCTGCTCATCGACCTTCAATCCACCGAAGGTGAATACGTTGGCAGAGATAATCGGATAGGCCATGTAGGGCCCCTGATCGACGGGCCGCGCCCAATTACTTTTGGGTGGTTGCAAGCCCTCGGTGGCTAAACCATCGACTTTCAGCGGGTGATAATCGCCGTCTCGACACGCTGCGTTGTAACTGGCCAACGTAGCCTCCAGGCTCATCGCGCAAACACCGATTTTCTGCGCCAATTCGGCCAAAGTCGGGGCTTCAATTGCGGCCTGATCGGTACGGATACCAAGCCGATAGTTAGGAATGTCCTTTACTTTCTGATCCAGAATCACCCAAGCGATGCCTTCAGGCTGGGCGTAGATCTGCCGGGTCACTCGCTCATACCAGGCGTCCACAGTGCCGGGCGCCTCATCAGTGAAACGCTCACCCAGGCGGTTAACCAATACGCCATAAGGGAAGATGAAAATCGAGGGTTCGGAGACGCCTGAGCGAGGGTCTACGGGTTCGGCGTGGTAACTGCCAAACTCGCCCGCTGGCGCAGCGCCGATCTTCAGCGCCATCTCGATGCCTTCACCACGGTTGTAATAGCCGCCCTTGCAGACCGGGCGAAGAAATACCGAGCGAGGCCCCAAGTAGCGAGCAAGCATTTCGGCATTTCCCTCAAACCCGCCACACGCCAATACCACAGCGCCCTGGAAAGAGTGTTCACCGTGCTCACGCGACCAGGCGCGTAACCCGGCCACGGTGTTACAGCCTGCTGTAATCAAGCTGCGTCCGGTGGTTTCGTAGAAAAACTCGGCGCCCAGTTCTTCGGCACGCGTTGCCAGCGCCTCGACAATCGCCTCACCGCCGCCCACGGGCAGCAACCGCGGTTGGGTACTGGTCAGGAACTGGGTTGGCAGAAAGTCGAATTTCACGCCGTTGCTCTTGAGCCACCCGATGGTGTCTTGTACCTGACCGGAGAACGCACTGATCAACCCGGCATCAATCGACGCAAGCGCCCGGGTCTGTGCCGAAAAATCCTTACGATCGCGTAGCCCTTCAGCGACGTAATCCGGGTCCTGGTAATAGCCCGAGTGTTCGGCGAGAAATGAATCAAAGTCGTCAGTCACTTCATCATGATTTTTCATCCGCAGATAAGCTTCGGTGAACCGGCTCTGCCCACCTCGCTCCTCCCGGGTGGCGCGCTCCAGGACTGCAACCCGCAAACCACGCTCGGCCCCGGTTACCGCCGCAGAAAGTCCAGCAACACCACAACCCACTACCACCAGATCGAACTTAAATTCAGCCATGTCAGTGCCTCCCTTTAATTGGCTGGTACTATAAGAACCGCTTCAAAGAGGTTCGAGTGGGCGCGGGCTAATGGGCTTTTAGGAAAAGATGAAGAACTAATGGACAGACTTTGGGCCATGCAAGTGTTCGTACGCGTCGTCGAGTGCGACAGTTTCAGCCGCGCGGCGGAGTCTTTGGATATTGCTAATGCAACCGTCACCGCAAGCGTGCGAAACCTGGAAAACTATCTGGGTGTCACCCTGTTATCACGCAACACCCGCTCGTTACGGCTGACCGATGAGGGCAAGCAGTATTTCGAGAGCTGTATTGCATTGCTGCGTCAGGTGGACGAAGTCGAATCTGTCGTGCGACGAAAGAAAGGAGAGGTCGACGGCCAGCTGTGTATTGCGTCGCCCGCCGCGTTTGCCAGAACGCTGATTTGCCCGGTATTACCGAGCTTTACCGCGCTACACCCCGAGTTGTCTGTAGCCTTGCGATTGACCGATCACCCTGAAGACCCGATCGCCAGCGGTACCGATGTCGCCATTCGCATAGATTCGGTCAACGACGCTGACTTGGTGGCCCGCCCGCTTTATCAGGCGCACTACATCGCTTGTGTGTCTCCCGCCCTGCTGGCGCAGTTGGGCACTGTGCAAAGCCCTCGCGAACTTCCTCCGCAATGGTGTCTGGGTCTATTCGGCCAAGGACGTTATACCTCTGCCAACTGGCATTTTGGCCGCGATGAGGACACCGTCGAACTGGTGCCCCAAGGCAAGTTGCGCTTCAACAGCACTGATGCGCTAATCCAGGCGGCACTGGCTGATCAGGGTGCTATTTATGTACTGGATGTTTTTGTAAACGGGCTGATCTCCACCGGTCAACTGGTCGACCTGTTTCCCGATTGGACCACCAGCAGCCGCACGTTCTATACCGTCACACCCAAGGCGCGTTTTATCGCTCCACGCACCCGTGCGTTCATCGACTTTATGCTGGCTACTCTGGATGCACAGCGGCGCCCGCCGCCCGGCAACAGCGTTTCACTGCATCAAGGAAGGCGCGGTCGCAACTGAGTTAAATAAGCGCTTGTGCCTTGATCACGCCCAGCAGTTCGGGTAGCAGAAGGTTCCAGTCCGCAACCACGCCGACATCAGCTACGTTAAAGATGTCCGCACCGACGTCTGTGTTGATCGCGACAATTCGCGTCTGTGGGTTGATACCCGCCAAGTGCTGTGGGGTTCCTGAAATCCCCACGGCCAGATAAATAGCCGGACTGACGAACTTCCCCGACACGCCGACCTGGCGCATGACCGGTACCATTCCCGCGTCCACCGCTGGCAGGCTCCCTCCCAAGGTTCCCCCCAGCGCTACGGCCAGGGTTTCGAGCAACTCGAACCCCCGTTCATTCACCCCGCGACCACCTGAGACCACCAATTTTGCGCCGTCCAACGGAGGTAGATGCTGTCCCGTCGGACGTCTGTCCAGTGCCATCAGGGCTGGCAACCCCCCAACCAGTGCCGTATTAGTCACCTGTGCTGGTTCGCTATTGGCGAAGTTCGCCCGGCCGCCACGCAAACACGCAAAGCACAGACCAGACTCGACTCGCATACTCAAGCGCATCCGCCCGCCCCACGTGACGCGCTCGACCACCCAAGCCTCGTTCTGCCAATGCAATCGTGCACAACGGCCCAGAGCGTGCCCGCTTAACAGATGGGCGAGCCGCGCGGCCAGCTCCTCACCGGCGATCCCCGGCGGTAACAGCACCAATGTCTGTGCGCCCCGTTCAGCCAGTGGCTGGTGCAGTGCTTGACTGGCCGCCATCGCGAGCGCGGCCATGTCGTCGTTGCCTGCCAAGTCCGCATGGGTCACTTGCCAGATCCGAGTTGCCCCTGCCTGCGCTGCACGTTCGCAAGCTATATCGTGTCCCTCGGCGCCCAGCAGTATCACTTCACAGTGGCCACCATTCGCCGCGACCACGCTTTGCTGCGCGGCCAACGTAGCCTCCAGCGCATCTTCACCCCACGCCAGCGGGATCAGTGCCAGCGTTGTCGGGGCCTCTAGTTTTTGCATGCTCATGCTCAGGTCCTCCGGTCTATCAAATAGGCTGCCAACGCCTCGGCCTGCAAAGTAATGCCGCCTTCGAAGAACTGGCACTTACCCGCGCGCTCGACCATTCGCTCAGCATTCAGGCTAATCAACGGCAGCCCAATACCGTCTTCCGCGCCAGCGGTAACCGCAGCGAAGGTCATGCGCTTGGCCTCAAAAACATTCTTCATTAACGGATGACGCAGCTTGTTGCGTTTGTCATTGGTCACGCTCACCAGCAGCGGTTGGTCTACACGCAGCCATTCCTCACTGATACCTCGTTCACGCAGCAGGTACACCGTATCGCCTTGCCACTCGGCATGCTGCGTCAGGGCAAACAATGGATAGCCAAGACGCTGCGCCAGCAGCACCGCAATACTGCCTTCGTCCAAGTCGCCGAACTCACGACCGATCAACACGAGATCAGGCGTCGCTTCATCGGCCAACAGCGCCGCAATCTGGCTGGAGGTCAATTGAGCATCCCACAAACACGCTGGCTGCAGATCAAGACGCCGTACCGAGTCAGGCCGCATTGCCGCCACCGTACGCAGCAGCGCCTCATTGTTGGTGCCGCCGAGCAGCAGTACATCGACCTGAACGTTGTCTCGGGCATCGCGCAATTTCAGCGCTATCTCCAAAGCTGCCTCGTCGAATGGACTGAGCACGCGCCGAGCATCTGCGCCCTCTTCGATCAAACCTTGCTTATTGATCGTCAGCGTGTGGAGTGGAAAGCGGATATCCGTCACTCCGGCCAGTAACAGCAAAATTTTCATCTTCGGTTCCTCCGTGTGCAGTGCATACCCAAGCGTCCGTTACAGGGTCTGCGCAGTAGCGGCGGCAACACGACCGAAAATCGCCGCCTTGCCCAGCGCCGAACCGGTCATGTAGGCCGCACCATGCAAGCCACCGACTATTTCGCCGGCGGCCAATAAGCCTTCGATGGGCTCGCCAAATACGTCGTGGACGCGCATCTGCGCGTCAATGCACAACCCGCAGTAGGTTCCGAATACCGCAGCCGTAGAGGGGTAGGCATAGAAAGGGCCACGCTGAATCGGACGAAGTTGTCCGTGTTGGTGCACCAAGTGGCGGCGACCGAACTCGGGGGTACTGCCCTCGTTGACCGCTTGGTTATAGGCGGCCACCTCACTTAGAAGTACCTCCTGCGGGACTTCAATCAGTTGGGCAAGTTTTTCCAGGGTGTCGGCCTCAACGAAAAGCCCCTCTTCCAGGCGTCGCTCGAAATCCAGAATGCGCACACGGTTATCGCCGCTCTGCATGATGTCGCGATCCAAAATCTGATAAGCAACCCCGTAGGATTGCTGCATGCAGGCATCCCCCAAGAGTTTGTAGGACAGCGACTCATCGACGAAGCGCCGACCTTCCTGATTCACTGCAATAGCGCCCTTATAGACTGCCAGGCAGGCATGGTGATTGGTCTCGTCCACCGGGTGTTTGCCAAATGTCCCTTTGATATAGGCGGTATCGCGCACATCCGCGCCCAGCGCCCAGGCCATACGCAAACCGTCACCTTCATTGCCTATACCACCAATGAACACTGCACCGTCATAGTGAGGGACGAAACGATGGACCAGCTCACGGTCGTGAACAAAGCCTCCCGACGCCAGCAGTACTGCTTTGCGGGCCAACAGTTCGAAGCTTTCACCCGCCTGCTCGGCAAGCACGCCCGTTACTCGTCCACCGTCTTCGCGCAATAGACGACGGGCACGGGTCTGTTTGAGTACCTGCACCCGACCGCTGAGGCCAGCGGCCAGTTCGATCTGCCGGATCATGTCTGCCGGATCGACACTGTGCACCCGCGGCACCGACTGCCCGGAGGCTGCCTCAATGACCGAGGCGAACACCACGCCTTTTTCGCGTAACCATGCATAGGTTGCCAACTGGTTGTCGGCATAGACCTTCACCAACGCCTCGTCGCACTCGCCCTTGCCAACTTCCAGCAGGTCACTGAAGAGCAACTGCGAAGAATCGTCGATACCGTTTTCGCGCTGCAAATCGGTGCCAGCGAACGCCAGACAACCGCCGCTCATGGCCGATGAACCACCCGTCTCGGCGGTTTTTTCTAACAGGATGACCTGCATGCCCGCCTCGGCGGCAGTCACCGCTGCGACGAAACCAGCGAGACCTCCACCTACTACTAACAAATCACATTCGCGCGTGCTCATGCCGTCATCTCCTTCGCCGGTTGTTCTAACAAAAAGCGCTCCGCCAAACCGTAAAAGGCGAAGACTTCCTTGACCCGCGCGCGCTCCGGCCGTGCCGAAAAATATCCACGATTGCAGGGCCGAATACCGTTGGCGCGACGTAGATCAACCATGGCCTCGGCCTGTTTGATCCAGGCACCGAGGGAGTCGAGCACTGGCACGCCGTCAACCTCGTTGATGCCTTGACTGGCGAGCAACACGTTCAATGGCGCTTCGCCCGGAATGATCACTTCGGCACCCTCGGCGATCAGACCCCGTGCGGCCAAACGAAAGCGTTCAATCAACTCACGCGGATCACTGAAGGCTGCGAGTACGTCAGAAAAGCGAAAGCCAACATGCCGCACGCTCGACAGGCGCTGGCTCAGGCCATGGCGTGCTGCATTTTCCGTTACCAGCTCAGCCAGTTCGTCAATGAATACCAGGACGCCGAATTTGCGCCCGAGCATGCAGGCGGTGAGCATGGCCGACTCGCCATAACCGACCACCGGGATGTCCAACAAACTGCGGATGTCGCGTAATGCCGGCTCTGGCAGGGTGCTGATGGCATAGGCATCGAAGCCTTGCTCTTCGGCATTCAACCCGGCAGCCATGAACTGCAGACCGTGCAAATACTGCAGCGCGCTGTACTTGATGTCATCGCCCGGGTAGTTGCTGCGGTAAGTGCCTGGTTGCATACCGTGCAGATGGATTTCAGTGTCGGGCCGCGCAACATTGCGAAAATGCGCACGTAAAGCCTGGTCATAGGCGCCCAAATCGCTGAGCACAGTGAAGCTTTGATGCCAGATGCGAATAGCCATGTTTATTCCTTATTCTTGCGGGGTGGCGGCATGTGCTTGCGTTTGGAAGGTGGCCGCTGTTTTACCGGCGATACGACCCAGGACCGAACCCGAGGTCAGCCCCGCACCGCCTGCGTACTTCACGTAATAGAGATTGCCGACCAACTCCCCGGCCGCGTAGAGGCCTGTAATCGGCTGACCTTGTTCATCAATCACTTGGGCTTCGCTGTTTACCTTGAGGCCGCCATAGGTAAAGGTGATGCCGCAAGTCACCGCGTACGCAACGAACGGCCCACTTTCCAACGGGTTGGCCCAGTTGGACTTGGGAACAGCAAGGCCTTGGGTCGAGCGACCATCGCGCACCGCAGGGTTGAACGGCACCTCGCGACGCACTGCAGCGTTGTACTGATTCAGCGTATCGAGCAGCGCGATGGCGTTGACGCCGTCAAGCTTCGCCGCTAGCTCTTGCAGGGTGTCAGCCCGGATACGGGTAGCATGACGAACACGGTATTCATCCGGCAGCAGGTGTTCGCTGTGTTGGTCGAACAACTGCCAGGCCACGCCGCCCGGCTGCTGAAGCACCTTGGCGCCCATACCCGAATAGGTGTAGTTGCGAAAGTCAGCGCCCTCGTCAACGAAACGTTTGCCGTCGGCGTTGACCACGACGCCTAAGTGAAAGTAGTTTTTTTGCTGGTTTAGCAAATTCAAATCGCCCAACTCGGGGGCGTTGACGTCGTAAAACACCGCATGGCAACCCGACCAATTACCGTGCGCTTTGGCGCCGATCTCCAGCGCCATACGAATACCGTCGCCGGTGTTGTAGCGCGAGCCGCGCACCTTGGCCAAATCCCAACCGGGCCCCAGGTATTTGGCGCGCCATTGCAGGTTGGCGTGGAAACCGCCAGTTGCCAGGATCAACGCACCCGCGCTAAAGATCTGTCCGTTGGCGCATTCGATCTGCCAGTGGCCTTGTGAATCACGGGACAAGTGATGGGCCCGGCTGTCGTAGAAAAACTCGATGCCGTTGCGCTCGGCACGACGCATCAGCGACTCAACCAACCCTTGGCCGCCGCCGGAGACCTCAACGGTGAGCCCGCCCCAAAACGTGTACCGACCGTCAATCTTAAAGGCCTGACGGCCATAGATCGGCATGAAGCGCACACCCTGGCGGGTCATCCAGCACAGCGTATCGAGACTCTCGGTGACGACCGTGTCGAGCACCTCGGGGTCGGCCCGGTATTGGCTTTGGGTCGCCAGTTCTTCATAAAACGCTTCTTGGGTGTAGCTGCCGAAATCGCTGCTCTCGACTTCGCTGTCGAGTAAGTCCGGCATTAACAGGCGCAAATCATCGACACCACGGTACGCCACGCGAAATGCGCCACCGGTGTACGCCGTGTTACCGCCACGCTGCTCCAGCGGTGCACGTTCCAGCAGGGCCACACGAGCACCTTGCTCGCGGGCCGACAGTGCAGCGCATAGCCCGGCATTGCCGCTGCCGAGCACAATCACATCGTAATGATTCATGTCTCCGATCTCACACAACTGCACCACGCTTTAGTCGGTGGCGCTGTAGGAGAGATTATCTACAGGGAGGGTGCGCGATTGTAGGCAGGACGTTCGAAGGGGCTTTTCAGTAAAGCTGCAAGGTGCACTGGCTGGAACGTCGGCACCGACCTGTACACGCTGATTGATGCCGGGGAGCTTTGGCACCATTTCTACCGCCCGTCGATAAGCATGGATCGGCCAGCCCTGCGATCCGCTAACCCCGCACGAACTGCTGCATAAATGCATATTTCGCTGCAATACTGCGATGATCCAAAATCATCACACCCTCAAGCATCAATATTTACTGGGTTTTTTATTGGCATGCGATATGCCACTGCTTTAAGTCCCTGAGTGTTTCAACCAGGCCCCATAAGTCAAATAGAGCCAATCCACCGATGGACATCCTGAATTTGCTGGCCAATACGTCTCAACCCCTTTCCAGCACCCTCAGCGCTAGCGGTCAACTTATCGGCCTTTCTGCCAGCCTGAGTGATCAATTAGGCTGCGCGCCTGATGAACTCTTGAACCAGCCGATCGAGCGCATCTTCAGCGTCGAGTCAGTGCGCGCCTTGCAGTCGCTGTTTGCCAATCCGCCTGCCGACGAGCAAATCCACAGCCTGGAACTGACCCTGATTCGCCGCAACGGTGGTCTGCTGCACGTGGTCGCCTGTGGGCTGCTGGAATGGCGTTCGGTTAGCCCAGCGCGCCTGCACCTGCTGAAAATCCCCCTCGGGGCGCTGGGCCGTCGACTGCGGGAAATGGACAACGCCAATGAAGTGATGAGTCAGATGCTCCAGAGCGCCAAGGTCGCTTACTGGTGTATCGAGTTCGCCGAGGCGGTCGATATCAACACGCCCCCGGATGAAATCGTCCGCCAGGTTTTCGAAAACGACTCCCACTGGCGCCTGTGCAACCGCGCCATGGCCGATGTCTATGAAATGCCCTCGGATGTCGTTTTCAATCAGCAACCGGTACGCCTTTACTGGCCTCGCAGCCCGGCCAACGAAGAGTTCGTACGACGCCTCATCGAAGCAGATTTCAGCGTTGACGGCGCGCTCTCCGTGGACCGCCGCCACGATGGTTCACCGGCCTACGTCGAGAATGATGTTCGCGCGACCATCGTCAATGGGCATCTGTTGCGTATGTGGGGCAGCATCCGCGATGTCAGTCAGGAGTTGCGCATGCAACACGACGCCGAGCAGCGTATCGATGCCTTGCGCCGGGTCTTCGATGCAGTGCCTGATGCCGTTCTGGTGATCGACGAGCACCTGCAACCGCAATGGCGCAATGCAGCATTCGAAGAGACCTTTGGCATTACCCACGGAGCTGGCATCGCCGGTTTGCTGCTGGAAACCGCTCTGCCCGAGCGTACGTGGCACAACCTGCCGCTGCCTGATTTAAGCGGACGCACGCTGAACTTTAATGTGCACTGTTCGCGCATCCTGATTCGCGAAGGCGTGGCCTGGCGGGTCGCGGTACTCCGCGAAAGTCAGGGTGCCCTTCAGATAGAAGAGTTGCACCCATGAAAGACAAGAATCTGCCGCCCGCTTTGCAGATGGGCATGCGCTCTTCGGTCGACGTCAGCAACGAAGTACTCGGCGCGTTGCTGGAAACACCGGCGCTGCACGCCTTGCTCGACAGCTTCAGTGAAGCGCTGATTGTGTCCGACGGTGAAGGCCGTGTGCGTTTTCTGAACTTTGCCGCCGAGCGCGTCAACCAACTCTCCAAACATCAAGCGATAGGACTGTCCAGCAGCGACTTTTTCCAACGCTCGGCCTTAAACTTCGACGACTTACAGGCGGCGCTGAATCGGGGAGGTAATAGTGCGTTGACCCGTTCGCGGGAAGGCCGGGTCCTGCTCAGCAGCACCCACGCCATCCCCACCGGTACCCACGAAAAACCGTTCATGATGCTGACCCAGAAAGACTTCGATACCGGGACACCGCAGCGTCGAACTTCGCAGAACAACCGACCGACGCAAGCGCAAGGCTTGCGTGATCCCCAGGACAATGCCCTGCACCTGTCGCCCCAGTTGTCGAGTATCGCCGACACTGGAGTACGCGCCTTCAGGCGTCGAGCGCGGCTGTTGCTACTGGGCGAGCCGGGTGTCGGCAAAACCGCCATTGCGCGCCATATTCACCGTGCCGCTGGCTGGGGCGATCGCCCTTTTATTCACGTCAATTGCGGGAGCATTCCGGAAAGCCTGTTCGAGTCGGAGATGTTCGGCTACGAGCGCGGCGCCTTTACTGGCGCATTGCAGGGTGGTAAGCAAGGCTATATCGAGGCGGCTTCGGGCGGGACTTTGTTCCTCGACGAGATCGGCGAGATTCCACTGCATATCCAAGCCAAGCTGTTGAAGTTCCTTGAAGACAGCACCATCCAATCGGTCGGTTCGCCCCTCAGCAAGACGGTACAGGTACAGGTCATAGCAGCCACCAACAAGGACTTGCGTCATCTGGTGAGCATCGGGGAGTTTCGCGCCGACCTCTACTATCGCCTTGCAGTCCTGCCTGTAGAAATTCCGCCGCTGCGCCAGCACCGGGATGACTTACCGTTTCTCATCGACATCCTGCTGAGCCGTATCAACAGTGATCGCGAGCCGTCTCTGAGCCTGTCTGCTGGTTGCCGAAAGCGGCTCATGAGTTACGACTTCCCCGGCAATATCCGCGAGCTGGTGAACATCTTTGAACGCCTGGCAGTACTCGCAGACAGTGAAGCCCATGAACATCATCTACCCGCGGAACTGCTTGAACCGACTAGCACCCAAGAACGATTGAAACCCTTAGCCGCAGACGAAGAGATAGAGGAAGACCCCGAGCACAACCTCAAGCTTCAGGTTCAGCATTTCGAACGCCAGGTCATTCTCAAGGCAGTGCATTTGTGCGGTAGCAAACGTAAGGCCGCGCTACATCTGGGCATCGACATCGGCACTCTGATCCGTAAGCTCCAACGCGACTGATTGTCTGCGACACAAGGACGTGTGCATTTCCTCCGCTTTCGCCTGGAACGCTGCAAAAACGCCTACACCGTTGCTATTTTTGCCTGGACTCCAGCAAAAAAATAACAACAAATCCTTTTAAATCATAGTGTTGTATATATGGCACGACAAATGCTCCTGCTATGACAACCCATCACCATTGGGTTATGCATAAGAGCCGGCTTCCATCAGCCGAGCCGATAGTCAGGAGGAATAATAAGAATGTTGATCACCGGGATCAAAAGTCGGCCGGTCTATGACCGGTTGAAACCGCTGCCAGGAGGTATCCGTCATATCATCGTCGGCCAGGGCAGCGGCGGACACGCGATGTTGCGCCTGTTGGCTGATATGGCCGGACTGGATCGACCAATTACGTTGATGTATTCCCAGGAATCGTTTTCCGGTCAGGACTTCCTCGGCCAATTGCAACAGCACTCCGAACATCCATTGCAAGTGCACACAAACAACCAGGCGTTGATCGAAGCACTCAAGAGCCAGCTCGGTGAAGCGCGCATGGGCACCCGCCTGTACCTTGCGGGCTCGGAAAGTTTTCTTGGCACCGCCATGCAAGTGGCCACGCTTTTCGACTTGAATGGCGATGAGGTCCTTCGTGAGCACTCCGGGACGTTAGTCCGTCGTGTCTGGTGCGTGCATTGCGACACCTACACCGAAAACGTTACCCAGCGCGTTTATGACTGCCCCGGTTGCGGTCTGACGCTGGTGGTGCGCGATCACTACTCCCGTCGATTGGCAGCTTTTCAGGCAGTCAAGGCCGACGCTGAGGTCCCGGGTGAATTACCGCAAGCCGAGGAGCTCGACACATGAGCCAGAACAATGGGACGTTGAGTCTACGCGTGGCCCGAATCGAATCGGTCACCCCGCAAATCAAGCGCTTCACCTTGGTGTCTCCAACCGGCGCGCACCTGCCGGCATTCTCGGGTGGCAGCCACGTCGTGGTGCTGATTGCCAATCAACACAACACGTTGCGCAACCCTTACTCGCTGCTGAGTTCACCTTACGACACCAGTAGTTATCAGATTGCCGTGCGCCGCGTAGACAGCGGTCGGGGCGGTTCGGTATCGCTGCACGACGATGTGGGTGAAGGTGATCTGATCGAGGTCACGCCACCGGTCAACCTATTCCCGCTGATCAAGCAGGCGCGCCTGCACCTGTTCATCGCTGGAGGCGTCGGCATTACACCGGTTATTTCCCAGCTTGAAGAACTGCGCGTGAGC
>NZ_JAMFRV010000777.1 GCF_026224925.1 Pseudomonas sp.
GAACAAGCCAAAGTCTTCAAAAGCGGGGTTGGTCCTGGTGTCGCAAGGCACTGGAATGCACTGATTCGCCAGCTTGAGCGCACGGATGTTGAATATAAGCAGTGAGGTAGGCTGCACTGCACAGGCCTTTCCCGATACGAATTCGGTCCCACGGGGGAGATATGTAATCTCCTTGTGGGACCGAATTCATTCGGGAAGCTGGTAACTCGGTGGACCTGTTTCAAAAAACCTGTAGGAGCCAATTTGATGCGGTGTGTCAGACACACCGCATCAAACCTCTCGCCAACCAGTTGTCTCCTCCTATAGAGGCTGGGTCTGGCGCTTGTTTATCAAGCGACTTTTTCCTGCGTCGCACGCTCACGCTGGGCGACCAGTTCACGGGTCAGGGGGATGAGTTTTTTGCCGTAGTCGATGGCATCTTCCAATGGGTCGAAACCACGAATCAGAAAGGTGGTAATTCCCAAGTCATAGTAATCAAGCAGCGCTTCGGCAACTTGCTCAGGTGTACCCACCAGCGAGGTCGAATTGCCCTGTGCCCCGAGCAGCCCAGCAATACCGGTCCACAAGCGCTTATCTAGACGAGAGCCTTGAGCCGCGGCCGCCAGTAAGCGACGCGAGCCTTCATTCGGCGGCTCACGTTTCACAAAACCATTTGCTTGTGCGATCGCTGTGGCTCTTTGCAGAATGCTGTCGGCGCGGGCCCAGGCCTGGTCTTCCGTGTCCGCCAAGATCGGTCGTAGCGATAAACTGAAGCGAACCGTCCTACCGTGTTTTGCAGCTTCAGCCCGGACCTGTTTCACCACGTCGCGCACTTGCTCGTAGGTCTCGCCCCACAGCGCATAAACGTCAGCGTGCTTGCCAGCCACCGCAATGGCGGCAGGTGACGACCCCCCAAAGTACACCGGGATATGTGGCAGTTGCGGCGACTTGACCGCCGAATGCGCACCCTCGAACTGGTAATACTCGCCGTGATAATCGAACGGCGCATCACGCGTCCACTCCTGGCGCACCACGTCCAGGTACTCATCAGTGCGTGCGTAGCGTTCGTCTTTACCAATGAAACTACCGTCGGCGCGCAATTCCTTGTCGTCGCCGCCGGTAATGATGTGTATCGCCGTGCGCCCACCGTTGAACACATCCAGCGTTGCAAACTGCCGGGCCGCCAACGTTGGGGCAATGAAGCCAGGGCGATGAGCGATCAAAAACTTCAAGCGGCTGGTCACGCTCGCCGCATGCGCCGCCACAAAAGCGCTGTCTGGACTATTGGAGTGAAATGCCACCAAGGCCCGATCAAAGCCGGCCTCTTCATGGGCGCGTGCAACCTTTTCAACATAGTCCGGTTGAATGGTCGGACCGCTGCGGGGGTGAATTTCCGACCCTGGTTGGGTGGCAATGTAACCGATGAATTCGATGCTCATAGAGACTCCTTCTTATGAATTGCGCGACCGCGTGACCCGCAACATAATTGCATCGGCAAAGCGTGTGAAATTCTATTTAGGTCTAAGTTAATTATAAAAAATATGCATTTTATAGAATGATGGAAATTAATTTATTTAACTATTAGGTTATTCCTAAATAGAATTTCACTGAGGTTTTTTATACGAATAGCATGGCTACACGTCTAGGGCCGCTTTGCCCAGCTCGCGCGTTACTCAGAAGGAAGTCTCATGTCCGAAACAACCCTTGATCCTCAACGTGCTGATGCGGGCTTCTTCACCGTAAGCAAGCCTGCGCAGATCGACGTGTCGTCGGGCCAGAATGCAGTCAACGGCAAACGCTGGCGTACGCCCGATTACGCTCTTCGCTTGCTCAGTCCCATCATCCTGCTGCTGCTCTGGGAACTTGCGTCGCGGGCAGGCTGGATTCCCTCTCGAGTGATCGCGGCGCCGTCGCAAATTGGCGATACCCTGTGGGCAATGATCATGTCTGGCGAACTCGGCAAACACCTGTGGGTATCGCTGCAACGCGCATTAACCGGCCTAAGCATTGGCGTCAGTATTGGCGTGGTAACCGCACTGATCAGCGGCTTATCCAAGCGTGGCGAACTGGTTCTGGACTCGCCGATGCAAATGCTGCGGACCATTCCTGCGCTGGCACTGGTGCCGCTGTTCATCCTCTGGTTCGGCATTGGCGAGTTCACCAAGATCGCGCTGATTGTCACCGGCACCACCTTTCCGGTGTACCTCAATCTTTTCTCCGGGATTCGCAACATCGACCCGAAATTGATCGAGGCCGCCAACACGCTCGGCCTCAATCGTCGTGAGCTGATCTGGCACGTTATCCTGCCCGGCTCGCTGCCTTCGTTCTTTGTCGGCCTGCGTTATTCCTTGGGTATTTCCTGGCTGGCGCTAGTGTTCGTCGAACAGATCAACACCACGGCGGGCATCGGTTTTCTCGCCAGCGATGCCCGGGACTTTATGCGCACCGACGTGATCGTCATTTGCCTGTTGATCTACAGCGTTCTCGGCTTGGTGATCGACGGCATCATCCGCACGCTGGAGCGCTATGCGTTGGCGTGGCGTCCTACATTTGTGAGGAATTGAACATGGCTGCTCTCGACCTTTTGCACACAGCGTCTGCCCCGGTTCAATTGCGCAATGTAGTTCGCCAATTTGGCCAGCAGCGGGTGATTGATGGCCTTGATCTGGACATCGCGCCGGGGGAGTTCGTGGCATTGCTCGGCGCCAGTGGTTCTGGCAAAACCACCTTGTTGCGGGCTTTGGCCGGGCTGGACTCCATCGACAGTGGCGAGTTGCGGGTGCCGCTGGCGCGGGCTGCGGTGTTTCAAGAGCCGCGTTTGATGCCGTGGAAAAGTGCCTGGAAAAACGTGGTGCTCGGTTTGCGCGTCGGTGACGCCAAACGCCGTGCGGTGGAGGCGCTGACCGAAGTCGGCCTCGCCCATCGCCTGAATGCGTTCCCCGCAACCTTGTCGGGTGGCGAAGCACAACGGGTGGCGCTAGCTCGCGGTCTGGTGCGTGAGCCAAAGTTGCTGTTGCTCGACGAACCCTTTGCCGCCCTCGACGCCTTGACCCGGATTCGCATGCACCAGTTGATCATCGATTTGTGGCGCAAACACACGCCGGCGGTGCTGCTGGTGACCCACGACGTGGACGAAGCGATTCTGTTGGCCGACCGGGTGATCGTGCTCGCCGATGGCAAGATCGCCGACGATATTCGTATTGAATTGCCGCGTCAGCGAGACACTGGTCAGCCGGGTTTTCAAGCCATCCGTGCGCGCCTGTTGGGGTTACTGGGCGTTGAAGTGGCCAGCAATGGGGCGATCAGCGAGCGGTCGATCCACGAGAAAGTGCGCCGTATTGCCAGTGCGTAATAACGGCAATCCCCTGTAGGAGCCAAAACTTGTTCGCGAAGGCCACACCTCGGTATTTCTGATGTACCGCGCTGCCTGCTTCCCGAACAAGTTCAGTCCCACAGGGTTCTCGGCATGGCGCTGGAGTTGGGGTATTTCCCCGATTCTGTGGGACCGAATTCATTCGGGAAGACCGCGCCTCGGTATTTCTGACAAACCGCGTCGTCTGCTTCCCGAACAAGTTCAGTCCCACAGGGTTCTCGGCATGGCGCCTGAGTTGGGGATATTCCCCTTTTCTGTAGGAGCGAACTTGTTCGCGAAGGCCGCGCCGCGGTATGTCTGATGCACCGCGCTGCCTGCTTCCCGA
>NZ_JAMFRV010000077.1 GCF_026224925.1 Pseudomonas sp.
AATAGCCGGGATAAATCGCTTTGCTCAAGGTGCGCTGGTGCACGCAAAGTTCACCGGCCGAGTTGAACAGCAATATATAAGTGCCCCGCCCGATCAGCCCGCGCTCACGCAGTTGGGCCCGCTCGATGGAGCCCAATTGCTGATCGTGTTCATCGACCCAAGCGATTTGTTCGGCATCAGAGGCGGCGCGGTGCGCAGCCTCTTTTGGAGAGACCGACATCAGTTACCCCTGAGACAGCAGTTGGCGCAAGTCAATAACAGCAGCGTTAGCTCGGGAAAGATAGTTGGCCATTACCAGCGAGTGGTTGGCCAGCATACCGAACGGGCTGCCATTGAGGATCATTGGGCTCCACACTGGTTCTTGCGAAGCCTCCAGCTCACGAATGATCTGGCGGACACTGACCGTAGCGTTTTTCTTCGCCAACACGTCGGCGAAGTCCACCTCAACGGCACGCAACAATAGCGACAGCGCCCAGGCCTGACCGCGAGCTTCATAGAACACGTCGTCGATTTGCAGCCAAGGAGTTTCCACGATCTCTTCGTCAACCTGCGGCACTTCACCCGGTTTAAGGGTCACGGTGGACTGAGTTTCGGTTTTCAAGGTGCTGTTGAGCTTGACCCGACCCACGCTGGCGGACAGTCGCTGCGACAGTGAACCCAGACGGGTACCGACATCGCCCAGCCAATTGTTCAGGTTGTCCGCGCGGGCGTAGAACAGCGCGCCCTTCTGATTTGGGTCTGACAGTCGAGCCTCATAACGGCTCAACGCAGCAATACCCTCCCGGTACTGAGACTCGGTAGAAGGCAAAATCCAGCTTTTGTTGTTGAAATTGAAAAGCGGCTCGGCTTTAGCCAGATCACTATCTTCGGCCGACTGCGACTGCGAACGGGCGAGATCTTTGCGCAGTGCTCGGCTCATGTCACGGACCTGAATCAAGACGCCATATTCCCAGTTCGGGATGTTATCCAGCCACAGCCCAGGCGGGAAGCGGTCATTGGAAAGATAACCACCGGGCTTGTCGAGCAACGTAGAGGCAATGGTTTTGAGGGTCTCGACGGTGGTGTAGCCGACCACCATCTGCCTGCCGTCACGCTGAGCCGCCGCTTGGGCGTTCTGCTGCACAGGAAACAACTTCGGTTCGCTGCTCCAATACCAACCGATCAGCACCGTCACCACCAAATAAATGGCCAGCACGACGCCTAACGCACGGCTAAAAAACACACCACCCCAGTAGCCACGGGAACGAGTCCCAACCGCTGGCTCGTCGACCCGATCCCCTGCGCTGCCCGCACGCTTCTTCCAGTCCAGCATGGCTTTATCCTTTCAATCACGAAATTCAATAGTTCGACCGCAACCTTACAGCAAGGTGCCTTGGGTGTGGGAGGGAGCTTGCATGGGAATGGTTTGAGGGGGTGTGTCGGGGGCGGACTTACCTGAAAGTTTCAAAATACTCAGAGACGCCCTAAATCAGCGCCTTGGAACCCATTCGGATTGGTCCCGCAGAGTTTCAGATCCTACTTACATGACAATCGCAATATTTCAGCGTCAATTTGGCCTATAAACAGCAGTTAAATGACTTGCGGCACTCAGAATGACCACAGGAGGTGCTAGCATAGCGCCACCAGTCAACCTCAGCGCACCCATAATCAGTAGCCAGGATATGACCGAGCCAGAAGATCCCAGTCGCGATCGCCTCAAGCATCACTTTGCCCAGCGGGTAACCCATCAGGCACGTCAAATTCTTGAGGTCTGGCAACGCTTGCAACAAAGTGAATGGTCGGCTGCCGATATGGTTGAGCTGACCGAGTCGAATTTGCGCCTTCTGCGTTTCGCTGAACGTTTCGAGCAGCTCGAACACGTGCAACTGGCCCAAAGTATTGGCCTGGCACTCACGGCCGTTGAAGCTAATCGCGGGCGCCTAAGCAGCAGCCTCATTACCGAACTCAATCGCTTGATGCAACGCCTTTCGCGCACCGGGCTGCGCCACGGCGATCGACTGGAACAGACTTCCCTGCCCCCGCTGCGCAAACCAATCTACGTGATGCTGCAAGACCATGAGCGCAGTGACCGGCTGGCCAAGCAACTTGAGTTCTTCGGGCTGAGTGCCGTGGCGCTGGAAAATGTAGCCTCTTTCCACGCCACCATGGCCGAGCGGCATCCAGCCGCTATCGTCATGGACGTCGACTTTGGCGGTGCCGGCCAAGGCCTGAAATTGGCAGCCCAGGTTCAAGAAGGTCTGGAGTCCAAGCTGCCGCTGCTGTTTTTCAGCCATTTGGAAACGGACACCCCAACTCGACTGGCAGCCGTTCGCG
>NZ_JAMFRV010000778.1 GCF_026224925.1 Pseudomonas sp.
CAGTACCTGGCCAATCGCCCACGTATCCGGCAGGCTCTGAAACACTGAGAAGTTACAGATGTACTTGTCAGCGAGCTTGTCGTTGAGTTCATCCAGCACTTGACGGTGCGAACGCTGGCGGGCTTTCAACGAGTTGTGCAGGCGACGACACACCGCGAAATAGCACTGTTCAGCCAAGGCTTTTTGCGCCAGGGTGATTTTGCCATCGGCGTACTGGCTGGCGATGTCGCTCATGTAGTGCGTGGCACGCCAGTAGGTTTCGGTGACCATCTCGATATCGGTCGGCCCCAACAGATCGACCAGCCATTGCACGGTTTCCGGCAAGCTTTCCTTGTCAGCGATCTTTGGCACTTCGTCATTGTGGCTTTCGACGTCAGTTACCTGAACCACCAATATGGCGTGGTGCGCCGTCAGCGAACGGCCGCTTTCGGAAAAGATATTCGGGTGCGGCAGTTCCTGCTGATCACAGAACTCCTTGAGCATGCCAACCACAACACCGGCGTAATCGTCCATGTCGTAGTTGATCGAACTGGCGTTACGCGAGTGAGTACCGTCGTAGTCCACACCCAAACCGCCACCGACGTCGATGTGGTCGACCGGCAACCCAAGATTACGCAATTCGCCGTAATAGCGAATCGCTTCTTTAAAGCCGTGTTGGTAGTCGGCCAGGTTGGCAATCTGCGACCCCATGTGAAAGTGCAGCAAACGAATGCCTTGATCCAGACCGGCAGCGCGGAAACGCTCGACCACGGACAACAACTGCGCTGCGGACAAACCAAACTTGGATTTCTCACCACCGGTGTCAGCCCATTTGCTCGACGCCAGCGAAGACAGACGCACACGCAAGCCCACTTGCGGAGCGACTTTAAGCTCGGCGGCTTCTTCAATCACCAGTGCGACTTCGGATTCTTTTTCGATCACGATGAAGACGTTGTGACCGAGCTTCTGACCCATCAATGCCAGGCGAATGAACTCACGGTCTTTGTAACCGTTGCAGACAATCGTCCCGCCTTTTGGAGCCAAGGCCAGCACGGCCATCAGTTCAGGCTTGGAACCCGCTTCGAGGCCGATAGACACATCACGCGTCGCGATAATGTTTTCAACCACGGCTTCTTGCTGGTTAACCTTGATCGGGTACAGCGCAGTGTATTTGCTCTGATAGCCCAAGCGCTCGATGTTGGAGTCAAACGCGCCGGTCAGTTGGCGTACACGGTCTTGCAGGATGTCGGGGAAACGCACCAGCAACGGCAGGGACAGCCCACTTTTACGCAGCGCGTCGACCTGTTCGTACAAATCAATGGGCGCGCTGTGCGGACCATTCGGGCGAACTTCAACGCGACCGGCTTCATTGATTGCAAAATAACCGGCCCCCCAATGACGAATCCCATAAACACTGCGGCTGTCCGCAACTGTCCATTGGCTGCCATCGTCTTTGCGTGTGCGTCGTACGGACATCGAAGTCCCCTATAAAGAAGTCAAATGGCATCAGCCGCGATAGGGCTGACGCAGTGTAAAGAGTAGAAATGACGATTGGGCGCTATAGCGCTGACCAGTCTGAGCTTACGTTGAGGAGATAGACCTGCATCACGGCACAGAGTTTAGATATCGGGGCTTAGCCGCCGGACTTCTTCGCTTTGAACCCCAGCTTCACCAGCTCCGCCAACAGTAGCTCAACGTGATCGCCCTGAATCTCGATCACGCCTTCTTTGATCGCACCACCCGTTCCGCAACGCTGCTTGAGCGTTTTGGCCAAGTCCTTGAGCGGATCTTCGGCCAACGGCACGCCGGTGATGGTCGTCACCGTTTTACCGCCGCGACCTTTGCTTTCGCGACGCACACGGGCGATACCATCCCCCTCGGGGATAGCGGTTTGTTTGCAGACACAGGCATCCACGGGCTGGCGACAGTCGGGGCAATGCCGTCCTGCGTCGGTGGAAAATACCAGACCGCCAAGGGCGGCGAAGGATGCGGCTTTTTTGGCCACCGGCAATCCTCTTGTTTGAGGACAAAGATGGGTCGGCTCCGGCGCAGCGGTTGGCCGACCGCGAAGCCCCACTCAGGCAGGGGCAGCGCTACTGGACCATTGGCTACTTAGCCATCAAGAGCGGTCCAGCTTGAAAAGGTCGCGCAGTGTAACGGCAAAAACAGCAGATGCTAAGCGCAAATATACGCCGATCATCATCTTTTACGCGTCAGGCGCAAACTTTCCCAAATAGCGTTTCAGCGCCGCCAAGGAGTCGGGGCAGTAGGGTTTGTGCACGGTTTCTTGCAGGACCTCGGCCACAGGAATAAAGCGCGCTTGCAGGACCTCCTCAGGCTGCAAGGTCAACGGCCCGTCCCAGACGGCGCTGAACACTGCACACCACAGGCGATTACCCGGCTGATCGAAGAAGAAATGTTCGTGGGCGCTCAACGTAACACCGCCCACACCCAACTCCTCTTCCAGCTCCCGAGCCGCCGATTCGGCATAG
>NZ_JAMFRV010000779.1 GCF_026224925.1 Pseudomonas sp.
ACAGCAAAGGCGAGGACGTTGCGGAACTGCGCCGTCGCGTCGGCATGGTGTTCCAGAAGCCTAATCCGTTTCCGAAAACCATCTATGAAAACGTGGTCTACGGTCTGCGTATTCAGGGCATCAACAAAAAGCGCGCACTGGATGAAGCGGTCGAGTGGGCACTCAAGGGCGCCGCACTGTGGGACGAGGTCAAAGACCGTCTGCATGAATCGGCACTGGGCTTGTCGGGCGGTCAGCAGCAACGTCTGGTCATTGCCCGCACCATCGCCGTGGAGCCCGAAGTGCTGTTGCTTGATGAGCCATGTTCGGCACTCGATCCGATCTCGACTTTAAAAGTTGAAGAGCTGATCTACGAACTGAAATCGAAATACACCATTGTTATCGTGACGCACAACATGCAGCAGGCCGCGCGGGTCTCCGATTACACCGCGTTCATGTACATGGGCAAGCTGGTCGAGTACGGCGATACCGATAGGTTGTTTACCAACCCGGCGAAAAAACAGACCGAAGATTACATCACCGGCAGGTATGGCTAGCAGAAGAGCAGCGGCAAGTTTCAAGCTGCAAGCCGCAAGCTGGAGATCGGAAACGGCGGAAAATTTGGACCACTACATAACTACTTGCAGCTTGCAGCTAAGAGCTTGAAGCTGTCGCGGAGCGACCCCCATGATCGATAAAGACAGCCACACTCACCACATCTCCCAACAGTTCAATGTTGAGCTTGAAGAGGTGCGTAGCCACTTGTTGGCGATGGGTGGCTTGGTAGAAAAGCAAGTCAACGATGCTGTGACCGCGCTGATCGACGCAGACTCGGGCTTGGCTCAGCAAGTCCGCGAGGTTGACGATCAAATCAACCAAATGGAACGCAACATTGACGAAGAGTGCCTGCGTATTTTGGCGCGTCGTCAGCCGGCGGCCTCCGATCTGCGTTTGATCATCAGTATTTCCAAGTCGGTGATCGATCTGGAGCGTATTGGCGACGAGTCCACCAAAATCGCCAAGCGCGCTATTTTGCTGTGTGAAGAAGGCGAGTCGCCGCGTGGTTATGTGGAAGTGCGACACATCGGCGACCAGGTCCGCAACATGGTCCGCGATGCGCTCGACGCGTTTGCCCGCTTCGATGCCGATCTGGCCTTGTCGGTCGCCCAATACGACAAGATCATCGACCGCGAGTACAAGACGGCGCTGCGTGAGCTGGTCACCTACATGATGGAAGACCCGCGTTCTATCTCAAGGGTGTTGAATGTAATCTGGGTGCTCCGCTCACTGGAACGCATAGGCGACCACGCGCGCAACATCTCCGAGCTGGTTATTTACCTCGTACGAGGAACTGACGTGCGCCACATCGGCCTCAAGCGCATGAAAGAAGAGGTGGAGGGCATCAGCAGCAAAAACGCTAATGTTTTGGGTAAATCTGACGATAAATAAGGTTGCCTGCAGAAAAACGCCCAGCACGCTGCTGGGCGTTTTCGTTAACGGCTTTGCACTTCAAGTCGCCCGCGAACGAAAAGTCCTGGCGTCACTAATATGTTTAGCAATGGCCATCTGCCACGCTATGCTGCCGGGAATTTAAGGAGCGTCGATGAGTAAAGTCAGTGTGTTGGTCGTGGATGACGCGCCGTTTATTCGCGACCTGGTGAAAAAGGGCCTGCGCAATTATTTCCCGGGCATCCATATCGAAGACGCGGTCAACGGTCGCAAGGCACAGACTTTGCTGGAGCGTGAAGCGTTTGACCTAGTGTTGTGCGATTGGGAAATGCCAGAGATGTCCGGTCTTGAGTTGCTGGCCTGGTGCCGAACGCAAGACAACCTGAAAGCCATGCCTTTCATCATGGTCACTAGCCGTGGCGACAAGGAAAACGTGGTCCAGGCCATCCAGGCGGGCGTGACCGACTTTATCGGCAAGCCGTTCACCAACGAACAACTGCTGACGAAGGTTAAAAAAGCCTTGGCCAAAGTGGGCAAACTCGACACATTGCTCGCAAGCGCGCCGACCAAAATGAACTCCGCATTCGGTAACGATTCTCTCAGCGCCTTGACCGGCGGCAAAACGGAAGCAGTTCGACCGTCAGTATCGCCTGCAGCGGCGCCCGGATTGCTTAACTCTGGCGGCCGGTCTGCTACGGCTCCCGCTCCTGCTGCCACGCCTGCCGGTCGTGGTCAGGGCCAGTTGCGCCTGCCCAGTGGCACTCAGCAATGCATGATCAAAGCGTTGAGCCTCAAGGAAGCATTGTTGGTGGTGCGCCGTACCGATGTGCTGCCGCAAATACTCGATAACGCTGTGCTTGACCTCGAACAGGGCGATAACGCGGAGGTAGCTCGCCTCAACGGCTACCTGCACGCGATCGTCGCTTATGAGCAAAAACCGGACAGCGATTGGTTGCAATTGACCTTCCGCTTCGTCGACCAAGACGCGCAAAAGCTGGATTACGTCTCGCGCCTCATCGCGCGTGGCACAGCGCTGAAGCACTTCGTCCCTGGAGCTTGACATAAGCCATTTTTTTGACGGTGCGGTGTGTTGGATACGCCGCGTCGAGCGTTTAGCCAAAAACTTGGCTTAATGCGACGAACGGGCTTATCTGGTAACGACTGATTCGATTCAGCGTCGCACTAAAGATAGCGAATCGCTGCTACGCTTGGCCTGCCCCCAAGCCAACCAGATCAATCACCATGCTTAAACGCCCCCTCCTGTTGTGTGTTCTGCTGCTGACCGCACAAACGGCGTCGGCGTTGACCATCTATAAATTCACCGATGCCAATGGCGTGGTGTCTTTCACCGACCGTCCGACCGCGGGCGCCACGGTGGTGAAGCCGCGAGAGCGTATTGTCGAGCATCTGGAGCAGCAGGTGCACCTTGAGATCAAGCGCAATAGAGGGGTCCACAGCCTCTTTGTGCGCAACGACACGTACGCACCGGTCGAGGTCGAATTACAGCTATCAGGCGTGAAAAACGTGTTGGGAGTCACC
>NZ_JAMFRV010000780.1 GCF_026224925.1 Pseudomonas sp.
CAGGCTGGCCGACCCATTGCCCGAGCAAGCTCCGCCAGAACGCGTGTGGCAAGCCATCGTTGCGCGGATCGACCCGCAAATACTGCATGTCCCTGAAAAACGTCCGTTCTGGAGCTGGCTGCGCATCGCCGCAGTTGCCTGCTCGTTGGTGGCCGCGATCATGGTCGGCGTGCTGTACAACCGCGACACCCTGACTTACAACGCCACGCTAACCGCCGCCAACCAACAACCGGCGATCAGCGTGCATGCTTACAACCGCCATCTGGAAGTAGAGCCTTTGGCACTGGCATCCGTCGAACCGGGGCGTAGCCTGGAACTGTGGGCCATTCCGGCAGACGGCAAACCGGTTTCTCTCGGCCTCTTGCCGGCTAACGCCAAAGGTCGCCTTGAGTTAAGCGACAACCAACAGCAACTGCTGAGCAAGCCGATTACATTGGCGGTCAGTCTTGAACCCACGGGTGGTTCGCCGACCGGGCAACCGACTGGACCGGTGTTGTATCAAGGGGCATTGGCGGGGCGTTGATCGTGGCGCCAGGCAGAGGTTAGGTGCGACCAAACTTGTTCGGGAAGCGGGCTACGCAGTTTGTCTGATACACCGCGGTGTTGCCTTCGCGAACAAGTTCGCTCCCACCGGGATCTGTGAATGGTCCCCATTCCCGCGCCGAGACGCGCAAGAAGCAGCAAGTCTGCTTTCACAAAAAAGGGCGGCCTATTGGCCGCCCTCCTGTTTCCGGTAAAACCTTACGCCGCGCTAAACAACTTGTGCGGATCGATCACAAACTTCTTCGGCACACCCGCGTCGAACTCGCCATACCCGCGCGGGGCGTCGTCGAGGCTGATGACTTCAACGCCGACGACGTCTGCGATCTTGATGCGGTCCCACATGATGGCTTGCATCAGTTGGCGGTTGTATTTCATGACCGGGGTTTGGCCGGTGTGGAAGCTATGGGATTTAGCCCAGCCCAGACCCAGACGAATGCTCAGGCTGCCCATTTTTGCAGCAGCGTCGACAGCACCTGGATCTTCCGTCACATACAGGCCCGGAATACCGATTTTGCCGGCAACGCGGACAACGCCCATTAGCGAGTTGAGTACGGTGGCTGGTGCTTCGTGTTTGGCACCGGCATGACCATGACCACGGGCTTCAAAGCCCACAGCATCAATGGCGCAGTCGACTTCAGGCTCGCCCAGCAGCGCGGCGATTTGCTCATGCAGCGGCGTGTCCAGGGACAAGTCGGCAATTTCGAAGCCTTGTGCCTTGGCGTGAATCAGGCGCACCGGATTGACGTCGCCGATGATCACCACCGCAGCGCCCAACAAGCGCGCTGAAGCTGCAGCGGCCAGGCCCACAGGACCTGCGCCCGCTACGTACACAGTGCTGCCGGGGCCAACGCCCGCAGTGACGGCGCCGTGGTAACCGGTTGGCAGAATGTCTGACAGGCAGGTCAGGTCGCGAATTTTTTCCATCGCAGCATCGCGATCTGGCAGTTTCAACAGGTTGAAATCAGCGTATGGCACCAGCACGAACTCTGCTTGGCCACCGACCCAGTCACCCATATCGACGTAACCATAAGCACCGCCTGGACGGGCCGGGTTAACGGTCAGGCACACGCCGGTGTTCTGCTCTTTGCAACTGCGGCAACGGCCACACGCGACGTTGAACGGAACAGAAACCAGATCACCGACTTTGAGATTTTCAACGTCGCGACCGGCTTCGATGACTTCGCCAGTGATTTCATGGCCCAGCACCAGACCGGTCTGCGCCGTGGTACGGCCACGAACCATGTGTTGGTCGGAGCCGCAAATGTTGGTGGATACCACGCGCAGAATCACGCCATGGTCGATACGTTTGCCTTGCGGGTTTTCCATTTTCGGGAAAGGGATTGTTTGTACTTCGACCTTGCCAGCGCCGAGATACACCACACCACGATTACCAGACATGCTTTCACCTCGCTTTATTGTTTTTAGAGAGCTTTGAATTTGTGTTGTCTGTGTTGCCGTCATCGTCCGGATGCGGCCCAGACCAAGCGCGCTCCTACAAATATTCGCGTACCCCTGTAGGAGCGCGCTTGCCCGCGATGCTTTTGATTTAGAGAACCACCGTCCGATTGGCGTTCAAAAACACCCGTCGTTCAATGTGATAACCCACTGCCCTCGCCAATGTTTGGGCCTCAACATCCCGGCCTTTGGCGATCAGGTCTTCGGGGTAGTGGCTGTGGTCGACCGCTTCGACACCTTGGGCAATGATCGGGCCTTCGTCGAGGTCGTTGTTGATGTAGTGCGCCGTTGCCCCAACCAGTTTCACGCCTTTGTTGTAGGCCTGATGGTACGGTTTTGCGCCCTTGAAACCGGGCAGCAACGAGTGATGGATATTGATCGCCCAGCCATCCAGACGACGGCACAGCTCGGGCGACAGCACCTGCATGTAACGCGCAAGTACCACCAGTTCGGCGCCGGACTCCTCAATCACTTGCCACACTTGACGCTCTTGCGCGGCTTTGTCGTGGGGGTCGAGGGCGAAGTGGTAATAAGGTACGTCGTGCCAGCGGGCCAATGGTTCCAGGTCAGGATGGTTGGACACCACCGCCACAACGTCCATGGACAATTGCCCGATGCGTTGACGGTAAAGCAGGTCGTTCAAGCAGTGATCGGCCTTGGAGACCATGATCACCACCTTCGGCCGGTAGTTAGGCGCAGTCAGTTCGAACACCATCCCGAACGCTTCACCACGCGCCGCCAGGCCTGCGCGGAAAGCCTGTTCATCAAAGCCCGATGGCTGGCGAAACTCGACGCGGATGAAGAACCGGCTCGACAGCCGGTCATCAAAGGAGTGGTGCTCGGTGACGTAGCAATTCTGCTCGTACAGATAGCGGGTCACCGCGTCCACCGTGCCTAAAACACTCGGGCAGTCGGCAGTCAGAATCCATGTGTCGGGAGCGCGGCTCATTGTCTGTTCCTTGATTGCAAATTGACCCGTAGGACCGAATTCATTCGGGAGTGGAGCGCCGCGGTGCATCAGTTAAACCGAGTTGCCCGCTTCCCGAATGAATTCGGTCCTACAGTGGTTAGCCTTGAATACTCAACCCATACTCGGCGCTGGCGTCTTGCAGCCACATCCACCAGTAGTCGGAGAACGAACGGCGGATGACCAACTCCCAGGTTTCTTCGCCGGTGCGACGAATCACCAACTGCGACTTGGCGAACACAGTGCCGACGGCTTTACCCACCGGAAAGTTATTGGGGTGCACGTCGTAGCTGGTGGATTTCATCAGCACTTCGCGAACCTTCGGCCCGGTGAGTTCCAGCAGGCTTTGGCCGCCGCTGACGTTGATCACGGCAATGTGCTGCCCAACCAATGCTTCGCGCAGACGCTGTTCAGCGCCCAACTCTTCGCCGGTTGGAACAATCAGCAAAAATTCATCTGGACCCAGCCATTGCAGCGAGCTTTCGCCGCTGATAACAACCTTGAGTGCGCCCGGCAGTTCCATGCCCAATGCTGTGTGTACGCCTGCGGCGAAAGCAGCGTCGTGGCCATCGCCACGGATGGTCAAATGACCGAGCAATTTTTTATCGCGCACGATCACGCCAGGGTTAGAACGGCCCTTGCCGACCAGGCTGCCGAGGTCGGCATGAAACAACGGTGACTCGGCTTTTTCACCGGTCGTTGGCCGTTGTTGGTAAACGTTGGCTGTGGTCATAGAGCACCTGTTTTGAATTCTGTATTTTTGCCAAAACGCCCTCTGTAGGAGCGCGCTTGCCCGCGATATCAACAACTCGGTCTGTCAGATACACCGCGTCATCGCTCATCGCGAGCAAGCCCGCTCCTACAGGTGTCCGTCAAACGTTCTGCTGTTCGCCTTTCGGATCGAAGAACACCGAAGAACAAATCTCCGCTTCGATCACGCTGCCATCGGCCAACGGTGCAAACACGCGTTCGCCCATGCGCTTCAAGCCGCCTTTCACAACGCCCATCGCAAACGAATAACCCAGCGAACCGTTGGTGTAGCTCGACGTCACGTGTCCCACCATGGTCATCGGGATAGACTGTTTAGTGTCGAACACCAACTGCGCGCCCTCCGGCAGCCACTTGGTCGGATCGATCGGCTTGAGGCCCACCAACTGCTTACGTTGATCACGCACGCAGTCTTCGCGGTTCATGCCACGCCAGCCCAACCACGAGAACGGTTTAGTGCGACCAACACACCAGCCCATGTTCAAGTCGTCCGGGGTCATCGAGCCGTCGGTGTCTTGGCCGACGATGATGAAACCCTTCTCAGCCCGCAACACGTGCATGGTTTCAGTGCCATACGGGGTCAGGTTGTACTGCTTGCCGGCCGCGATGATTTTTTCCAGAACGCCCATGGCGTAGTCAGCCTGGATGTTTACTTCGTACGACAATTCACCGGTGAACGAGATACGAAACACCCGTGCTGGTACGCCGCCGACCAGACCTTCTTTCCAGGTCATGAACGGGAAAGCTTCTTTCTCCAGATCAATGTCGGTCACCTCGGCGAGCAACTTGCGGCTGTTCGGACCGGACAAGGTCAGGGTTGCCCAATGGTCAGTCACAGAAGTGAAGTACACCTTCAACTCTGGCCATTCGGTTTGTTGGTAGATTTCCAGCCATTGCAGCACGCGTGCAGCGCCGCCCGTGGTGGTGGTCATCAGGAAGTGGTTGTCGGCGAGGCAGGCGGTTACGCCGTCGTCGAAAACCATGCCGTCTTCTTTACACATCAGGCCGTAACGCGCCTTGCCCACGTCGAGCTTGGTCCAGGCATTAGTGTAGATGCGGTTGAGAAACTCACGCGCGTCCGGGCCCTGAATGTCGATTTTGCCCAGTGTGGACGCATCTAGCAGGCCGACGCTGTCGCGCACGGCTTTGCATTCACGGCTAACCGCAGCGTGCAGGTCTTCACCCTTTTTCGGGAAGTACCAAGGACGTTTCCACTGACCGACGTCTTCGAATTCGGCGCCGTTTTTAACGTGCCAAGCGTGCAGTGCGGTGAAGCGCACAGGCTCAAAGATGTGACCGGCGTGACGACCAGCGATGGCGCCGAAAGTGACCGGCGTGTAGTTCGGGCGGAACATCGTGGTGCCCATTTC
>NZ_JAMFRV010000078.1 GCF_026224925.1 Pseudomonas sp.
AGGTGCTGCCGCGATGAAAAACGGCACGCGCCACGAGTCGAACGCCTTGACCATCGCCCCGGTGGTAAAGAAGGCCAGCAGTAGCCCCAATGGCAAGCCGAGCATGAAAATGCCCATGGCCCGTGCGCGCCGGTGCGCAGGAAACAAATCACCAATCAATGAGTTCGCAGCCGGGGCATAACTGGCTTCACCAATGCCGATGCCCATGCGCACCAGCAGAAATCCCCAAAAGCTGCCGACCAAGCCGTTGATCGCTGTCAGACCACTCCACGTCGCCAAGCCCCAACCCATTAACTTGCGACGCGAGCCAGTGTCGGCCATACGACCCAACGGTAGCCCGGCGACGGCATACACGAGGGTGAACGCCGTGCCGATTATCCCAATTTGAAAGTCACTCAGATGCCATTCCAAACGTAACGGTTCAATGATGATGGCCGGAATGGTCCGGTCGTAGAAGTTGAACAGATTTGCCAGGAATAACAGGAACAGAATGCGCCAGGCATTCTCCGCTTGGGTCGAGTTCTGCATGGGGTCCGTCTCTTTATTGTTATTCGGTGTCCTGCGCAGCCGAACGAAAACACGCGTGCAAATGCCTGATTCAATCGAGCCTGGATTTGCAATTTAGAACCCGAAAACGAATCTGTCTGTAAACATTCGTTACGCTGATAACAGGTGATCGACAGTCACTTGCAGATTTAGAACTATTCGCTATCAACACAATACCGAATCGGTTTATGCCAGATAGCCATTACGGGGAAGCGCTGCATTTCAGCTCCTATACTCCCCAGCGACTCGCCACCGTCCTAGAAGACGTGGCTACCCTGATATTGAGCAAATAGGGCGCGCAATGAGCTGGCTGGGTTTACGTTTTGTCGCCGATCTTCCGGCGAACGGGGAACTGTTGCTGCATTGCGAGCATAACCTTGCGTTAGCGTCGCTGGCGTATGTGGTTGCCTGTGCGGCGAGCTATGCCACGCTGAACATTGCAGAGCGCATCGGTCACGTGGAAAAGCCAGTGTACCGGCGGCTTTGGTGTTGGCTGGGCGCCATGTGCCTGGCGCTAGGCGTCTGGGCCATGCATTTCATCAACATGCTCGCGTTTAGGGCTCCAATTGACGTCCATTACGGCCTGCTTTTGACTATTGCCTCTCTGCTGGTTGTGATGATTGCAGCGCTTGTAGCAATGCGAGCACTCAGTCGCCCGTACCTGAGCGCTGGCCAATATGTGCTAACAGCCACCCTTGTCGGCCTGGGCATTACCGTTATGCATTACATCGGGGTGTCAGCCTTGCGCTCTAACGCCACTCAATATTACGAACCGCGCTTGGCCGCCCTGTCGTTCGCCATGGCCACTGCAACAAGCCTTGCCGGCCTTTTACTGACCACGCGTTTACGCAGGGGCAGCGGATGGCTCCATCAATCGCTCAAGGTTGGCGCCAGTCTGGTCATGGGCGCTGGCATCATTAGTACACATTTCGTTGGGATGTGGTCGTTGAACCTGTTTGTTCCCTCGGGCAGTGCCCTGCAGTTGCCTTCCACCCATAACAACCTGCAACTGAGCCTGAACATTGCACTGATCGTGCTGCTGATCATCGGCGGCAGCATCAGTGCCGCATTGGCTGACAAAAAGCTGCAAGACAAAGAACATGATCTACGGCGGGTCAATGCCCTGCTCAGTCAACTCGATCAGGCGCGTAGGTCACTGCAACAGGTGGCCCATTACGACGCGCTGACCAACATGATCAACCGTCGCGGTTTCAACCAAATCTTCGCTGAAAGGTTGCTTGAGAAAACCCAGAGCGCAGGAATGCTGGCGGTGATGTTTCTCGACATCGATCACTTCAAACGGATCAATGACAGCCTCGGCCATGATGCAGGTGATGAGTTGCTCAAAGTGATCGCCCTGCGTATCCGCAGTGCAACTCGTGCTAAAGACGTGGTCGCGCGTTTCGGCGGTGACGAGTTTTGCATCCTGGTCACGCTGAATAATCGCGACGAAGCGCGTCATATGGCGCAACGGGTCATGCTTGCCATGAAGGAACCGGCCGTACTGGCCGGGCGGGCCATGGTGATGACCACCAGTATCGGTATCAGCGTATTTCCCGACGACGGTAAAACGTGCGAAGAACTGTTGAGGAATGCCGACCTGGCACTTTATGAGTCCAAAGGAAATGGGCGCAATGCGTTGCATTACTTCAATTCTAATTTAAAAACCAAAGCCACCCTCGAACTGCAACTCGAAGAGGAACTGCGTCACGCGTTGCGTGAAGGTGACGGCCTGTTACTGCACTATCAGCCGATAGTCGACCTGAAAACCGGGCATGTCGCCAAACTAGAGGCACTGGTGCGCTGGCAGCATCCACACCATGGCTTGCTGCTACCGGACCGCTTTATTGGCATTGCCGAAGCCAACGGCCTGATAGCCGAATTGGATAATTGGGTATTGAAGCGCGCCTGCAAGGATTTGAGCCTGTTACGCGCCGAAGGATTCGACCCACTGATCATTACCGTAAACTACTCTGCGCTGAACCTCACGCGCGAAGACCTTGTCGGCGAAATCGAAAACGCGTTGACTGCGGCCGGGGTCTCGCCCCATGGCCTGGAGCTGGAGGTGACCGAAAATGCGCTGATGGGCAACATCTCCAGTGCCATTGGCCTGCTCAAACAAATCCGCCAGTTGGGTGTGTCGCTGTCTATCGACGACTTTGGCACCGGCTATTCTTCACTGGCGTACCTGCGGCGGCTACCGATTAACACTGTGAAAATTGATCGTTCGTTTATTCAGGACATCCCCCAATCCCCTCAGGACATGGAGATTGTTCAGGCTATTATCGTCATGGCCCACACGTTGCACCTGAGCGTGGTGACTGAGGGTGTCGAAACCACGCAACAATTGGCGTTTCTCAGCGAGTTCGGGTGTGACTTCATTCAAGGCTACCTGTTCAGCAAACCCGCGCCGCTGGACGTGTTGCGCCCGCTGTTGCTGGAGATCAATCAACGCAAATCCACCAGCCTCTGGCCCGTTGCGATCATTCCCGAACAGAGCCATTTTGAGGCCACCCGTACGGTGCGTGCACAGTCAGGTTGCGGTGATACGGGTGGGGTTTTTCACCACGGCACTTAGCCACCCTTGCGGTAGGCGGTTACCTAGCTACTCACCCGCTGA
>NZ_JAMFRV010000781.1 GCF_026224925.1 Pseudomonas sp.
CGGCGCTCGTGATCGTCGTCGCACCGCCGAAGGCCAACTGCAAAGCCCGGTGGCAAATCTGGTGTGCAACTTCACTCCAGCGGTCGGCGGTAAACCCGCTTTGTTGACCCACGACGAAGTGACCACGCTGTTTCACGAATTTGGTCATGGCTTGCACCACTTGCTGACCCGTGTTGAGCACGCTGGCGTGTCCGGCATTAACGGTGTGGCGTGGGATGCAGTGGAATTACCGAGCCAGTTCATGGAGAACTGGTGCTGGGAGCCCGAAGGTCTGGCGCTGATTTCTGCGCATTACGAGACCGGCGAAGCACTGCCCCAGGACCTGCTGGAAAAAATGCTCGCCGCGAAAAACTTTCAGTCCGGGCTGATGATGGTTCGCCAATTGGAATTCTCGCTATTCGACTTTGAACTGCACGCCACCCACGGTGACGGCCGCAGCGTGGCGCAGGTACTGGAAGACATTCGCGACGAAGTGTCGGTAATGCGTCCGCCCGCCTACAACCGCTTCCCCAACAGCTTCGCGCACATCTTTGCGGGTGGTTATGCGGCGGGTTACTACAGCTACAAGTGGGCTGAAGTGCTGTCTGCCGACGCCTTCTCGAAGTTCGAGGAAGACGGGGTATTCAACGCCGAGACTGGCCGTGCTTTCCGTAACGCCATCCTGGCGCGAGGTGGTTCACAGGCCCCGATGGTGTTGTTCGTCGATTTCCGCGGACGTGAACCTTCGATTGACGCACTGTTGCGCCATTCAGGCTTGAGTGAGGAAGCGGCAGCATGACCGATACACCCGTCATTATTACCAAAAGACGCTTCATCGCCGGGGCTGTTTGCCCGGCATGCAGCGAGCCGGACAAATTGATGATGTGGAACGAGAACGACGTGCCTCACCGCGAATGCGTGAGCTGTGGTTACTCCGACACGCTCAACGAGCAAGGCTTGTCCGTGCCCAAGGAACTGGGCACACGGGTCAACACCGCGCCAGTCAAAGTGGCTGATCCGAAGGTGCAGGGCGTGCAGTTTTTCCCTAATCCCAAGCTGAAAAAGCCGGTTAATCCGAACTAGTCAAAACCTCCGCATCACGTCTTTTGCAAATGAATCTCCCACAGACGCTCTCGAATCTGTGGGAGATCCCCCCCGTCACCTCGCAAACACAAGACTTGTAGGAGCGCGCTTGCCCGCGATCGGCTGCTTAGCAGCCGTAACTAAGTCAGCGACTCAATCTTTCAGCTAGAAACGGGCAGATTATTGGGGCCGCTTCGCGATCCATCTCAGCCTTCGGCAGCTCCTACAGTTTTCCCCCGGCATTAAAACTAGGCGCAGTCGCGTCTATTTTTTGTGCCTATCAGCAGTGAAACAGAACCTGATACCGGTTTCACTCATAGAATTGATCTATTTATTGGATGACTAACCGTTTTTTCTCAATCATGGCCTGCTAATCTTTGTAACTAATGTTTGCCGGGCGTGATCAGTAACTGAGGCCATAACGCCTCGTTTGTGCGACCGGAACAGCCCGAAAGAAAAAGATAAGCCGTCCCCGAGCGGATCCTTAACCGTGCTCGCAAGATGAGGTCTCCCCATGTCTGAACAAGACAACCCCCGGCGTGAGTTTTTGCGCAAAACTTTGACGTTGATCCCGGTCGTGACCGTCGCCAGTGCCGGGTTTGGTTTAGGCAGCGGCGTGGTGATGGCGCAGCCTGCTGCGGTGTCCACGGCCACCCCGCCCCCGCAGGCTCCGCCGAGCAATGTGGTGTATGAGCCCACGTATTTCACTGCCGAAGAGTGGGCGTTTATCAAGGCGGTAGTCGCCCGTTTGATTCCAGCGGACGAGCAAGGTCCTGGCGCCCTCGAAGCCGGTGCGCCGGAATACATCGACCGTCAGATGAGCACGCCATACGCCAGCGGTGCGTTGTGGTTCATGCAAGGGCCGTTCGTGGCCAACGCCCCACCCGAAATGGGTTGGCAGAGCAAATTGGTGCCGAAGGAAATCTACCGGTTGGGCATCGCGGCCTGCGACGCTTGGTGCAAGCAGCAGCAAGGCAAGACGTTCGCTGAACTGAGCACGGCGGCTCAGGATGAAACGCTCAAGCAGCTTGAAGCGGGCAGTGCTGCATTCGATAGCGTGCCGCCGAGCATGTTTTTCAACCTGTTGGTGCAAAACACCCAAGAAGGCTTTTTCTGCGACCCCATCCACGGCGGCAATAAGGGTTTGGTCGGTTGGACCATGGTTGGATTCCCCGGCGCTCGCGCCGACTTCATGGACTGGGTTGAGCGCAACGAGCCCTATCCCTTCCCGGCAGTATCGATTCGCGGCGAGAGAGCTTGAGCATGGCAACCGTAATGAAGAAGGTCGATGCAGTCATCATCGGCTTCGGCTGGACCGGCGCCATCATGGCCAAGGAACTCACCGAGGCGGGTCTCAACGTCGTAGCGCTTGAACGCGGGCCGATGCAGGACACCTATCCGGATGGCAATTACCCACAGGTGATCGATGAGCTGACCTACAGCGTGCGCAAAAAGCTGTTTCAGGACATCTCTAAAGAAACCGTGACCATCCGCCACAGCGTCAACGACGTAGCCCTGCCCAATCGCCAGCTTGGCGCGTTTCTCCCGGGCAACGGGGTGGGCGGCGCGGGCTTGCATTGGTCGGGCGTGCATTTTCGGGTCGATCCGATTGAGTTGCGTATGCGCAGCCATTACGAAGACCGTTATGGCAAAAGCTTTATCCCCAAGGACATGACCATTCAGGATTTCGGGGTCAGCTACGAAGAGCTGGAACCGTACTTCGATTTTGCTGAAAAAGTATTCGGCACTTCGGGGCAGGCGTTTACAGTCAAAGGCCAGCATGTCGGACCGGGCAACCCTTATGCGCCTGATCGGTCCGATCATTTCCCACTGGTGCCGCAGAAAAGAACCTACTCCGCACAGCTGTTTCATTCCGCAGCCAGCGCGGTTGGTTACAAACCGTACGACTTGCCGTCAGCCAATACTTCCGGGCCTTACACCAACCCGTATGGCGCGCAGATGGGGCCGTGCAATTTTTGTGGATTTTGCAGCGGCTACGTCTGCTACATGTATTCCAAGGCTTCGCCCAACGTGAACATCCTGCCGGCGCTTAAACAGGTGCCGACTTTCGAACTTCGCGCTAACTCCCATGTGCTACGGATCAACCTCGACAGCAGCAAGACCAAAGCCACGGGTGTGACCTATGTCGATGCCCAAGGTCGGGAGCTGGAGCAACCAGCGGATCTGGTCATCCTGGGTTCCTTCCAGTTCAATAACGTACGGATGTTGCTGTTGTCCGGTATCGGCAAGCCGTATGACCCAATAACGGGCGAAGGCGTGGTCGGGAAAAACTTCGCTTACCAAAACATGGCGACCATCAAGGCGTTCTTTGACAAAGACGTCTACACCAATAATTTCATTGGTGCCGGTGGCGCAGGCGTGGCGATAGACGACTTTAACGCGGATAACTTCGACCACGGGCCGCATGGCTTCGTCGGTGGTTCGCCAATGTGGGTCAACCAGGCCGGCAGTCGGCCAATCTCCGGCACGTCCAACCCGCCGGGCACTCCAACCTGGGGAAGCGCCTGGAAGCGCACCACCGCTGACTTTTACTCGCACCAAGTGTCGATGGATGCCCACGGCGCGCATCAATCATACCGAGGAAACTACCTCGATCTTGATCCGACCTATCGCGATTCCTACGGCCAGCCGTTGTTGCGTATGACCTTCGATTGGCAAGAGAACGACATCAAGATGAACCAGTTCATGGCCTCGAAACTGACCAAAGTTGCCGAAGCCATGAACCCTAAGGCCATTGCCCGGTTGGGCAAAAAAGTCGGTGATCACTTTAATACAGCGGCGTACCAGACGACGCACCTCAACGGTGGCGCGATTATGGGCACCGACCCGAAAACCAGTGTGATAAATCGCTACCTACAGTGCTGGGACGTGCATAACGTATTTGTGCCTGGCGCGTCCGCTTTCCCACAGGGCTTGGGCTACAACCCCACAGGTCTAGTCGCTGCGCTGACCTATTGGTCGGCCAAGGCAATACGCGAACAGTACCTGAAGAACCCTGGCCCGCTGGTTCAGGCTTAAGGAGCGATGATTATGAAAAATCTGCTTATCGCGACCTTGGCTATATGTTTTGGCGCATCTGTTTTTGCTGCTGACGGTTCAGATGCGGCGCTGATCAAACAAGGTGAGTACCTGGCACGAGCCGGTGACTGCGTGGCTTGCCATACGGCGAAGGGTGGCAAACCGTTCGCCGGTGGCCTGCCCATGGAAACGCCCATTGGCACTATTTATTCAACCAATATCACCCCGGATAAAACCGGTATCGGTGAATACAGCTTCGCGGACTTCGACAAAGCGGTACGTCAAGGGGTTTCAAAAGGGGGTAGCACGCTGTACCCAGCGATGCCCTACCCGTCCTATGCGCGGGTGAAAGAAGACGACATGCATGCGCTCTACGCGTACTTCATGAGAGGCGTCGCACCGGTGGTACAGGACAACAAAGACGTGGATATTCCGTGGCCGCTGAGCATGCGCTGGCCGTTGACCGGTTGGCGCTGGATATTCGCACCCAAGGTCGAGGACTATCAGGCCCCTGCCGCACAGGATGCCGTGGTGAGTCGTGGCGCTTACTTGGTCGAAGGCTTAGGGCACTGCGGCGCATGCCACACCCCGCGTGCCATCAGCATGCAGGAGAAGGCCCTCAGCGCGAGTGAAGGTTCGGCGTACTTGTCTGGCAGCGCACCGTTGGAAGGCTGGATTGCCAAAAGCCTGCGCGGCGATCACAAAGACGGCTTGGGTAGTTGGTCAGAAGGCCAGTTGGTGCAATTTCTCAAGACCGGCCGCAGCGATCACAGCGCCGTATTTGGCGGCATGACCGACGTGGTTGTGCACAGCATGCAATACATGAGCGATGACGATCTGACCGCCATTGCTCGCTACTTGAAATCCCTGCCCGCGAATGATCCGAACGATAAACCGCAGACGTCTGACGACGCAGTCGCCAAAGCCCTATGGAAAGGTGACGACAGCAAAGCGGGCGCTGCGGTGTATGTCGACAATTGCTCGGCGTGCCACCGTACCGACGGCCAGGGCTATACCCGAGTGTTCCCGGCGTTGGCGGGTAACCCGGTGCTGCAATCGGAAGACGCAGCATCGTTGATTAACCTCGTCCTTAAAGGCGGCACGTTGGCGGCCACTCACACAGCACCGTCAACCTTCACCATGCCTGCCTTCGCCTGGCGGCTGTCCGACCAACAGGTGGCGGACGTGGTGAACTTCATCCGTAGCAGTTGGGGCAATCAAGCTGGATTGGTAAAAGTGGGGGATGTCGAAAAGCTGCGTAAGGATGATCTGAAAACGACATCAAGTGACGACTTGGGGCAGGTAACGCAGCACAAATAGCGTTGACGTAAAAATGCGGTCCGAGCAGCGGACCGCATTTTAAATGTTAAAAACTAACGACATTGCAGGTAGCGTGTCATTTCAATATTGGGTTTTTATAGTGAACCTGCGTGTGAGAAATTTTCCCGTCGATATTATTGCCACGGTGTACCACGTGAACGTATTCATTGGTGAACGACGTATCGAACGAATTGATGCGGACGGGGAAATCAATGTCCTTCAGAATACTAATTTCGGTGACCCCTTGGTTATGACTTCCATTGGGGTTGCCGGCGAACACCAACCTTGTCCCCTTGGTGGCTCTAAAAAGCTTCACCGACCTGACTTCGTCATTGCGGCAACCATATTTATGCTTCTTCAAGTTGAAACTGTCACTCGAGTTCAAGGGAACTGTGCATACCCGATTTTGCGAAGTATTATTGCCTTCGTACATCATCATCACCGCAGGCAAAATCTCGGGTGCCGATCCGTCAACGACGATTCTAGATACTTTACCGTCTAAGCCATTATTGCGAAAGTTTACCACGTGATAACTGCTGTTATTATAATCGGCTTCAAAGGTTGGAAGTACAACGCGCTCGTTGATGCCAATGTCCCGCTTAAGGCTAATAACGGTGTAATCATCATTGCGATTGCCGTCGCTGCTGTCGGAAAGTGTGATTCGGGTGCCCTTGCCCATGCCTGAGAGCGATAAGGACCGCGCCTCGTCATTTTCGCAGCCTTGGGTTGGAAGCTTCAGAGTGGTTTGGCCACGTGGAACGACACAAACCGCATCTTGAGCACGATCCGCATTATTGCCTTCCCAAAAATAAATCCCGCCTTCACTTAATGCTTTGGCGTACGGGGATGTGTCTCCATTTTGATAGTTATTGATACCGATAAAATTGGGTTTTTTACCACACGTCTCAGCGCGGCGATTTAGGTAAGTCAGGTTATTGTCCTTATTTCCCGAATCAGTAATGGTCGATGTGCCGGAATGAAACTGGTTCATCAGGAACAGGCGATTCCAGGAGCCTTTGTTCGTGCCTTGACTGACCTTTGCCGTTGTGATTGGCATGGCAGTGTTTAAGGGTGGGCATGACCAATCATGGCTGAGGGTTGTCGTCCCCAGCGTAGCCCAGTGATTGGAGACCACCCAGTCACTTTCATTCAAAACGGTGATGGTTTTCCCGTTAACAGTGTACTTGCCGCTGACATGAGCCCTGCTGGTCAGGAGGATCAGCCGATTATTTTTTTCCGCCATTTCGCCCAGCGTAGGCCAGTTACTACCGGAAAAGTTGTCTGGGTTGAAGGTGTAATTTGCCAACTCTGGAATGGTTTCGAACACTTTCTGAAAGTCCTCGCGCTCTACGTAGGTCTCCAAAAATAGAGTAACCACTTCCGACGGATTGCTCTTGAGGAAAGGGATAAATTCATTTTTAAGCTGATTCGACCATGAGCCATAACACGCGAGTTTCTTGTGGCACACCTTAATAGCTTCCGACGCTTTTGAAGTGTCATTTATGTAAAGGTCCAACATAAATCCGCGCACGCCGTCCCGTAATTGCCGGGGCAGTTCGGCCAGATTTTGATTGATTTTTTCGTATGAGTTATGGGTGGTGACCCAGGAATATTGATCAAATGATTTGTCTTTGTTCGCAAATGGCGTATTCGCGTGAGCGGTTAAAGCGAACGACATAAGTGAGCCGCCCAGTAGGGCGCTGATGGTGGTGAGGTGGTTCACGTTGAAATCCTTTTCAAAGTTAAAAATGTGGTGTCGAACGCGATGGAAGAACAGTGGCTTTTACAACATCGCAAAAAAACAATAGATGAATTTATATCGATTGTAGGAATTAGGTAGTTTCAATGTGTGACGCAAAATTAATTACAGTCGATACGATTTAATCTGATAGTAACTGCACAGATCTCCTTGAGATTTACGGTTGCCGCCTATCAGTTCAGTCGCCTTTTCTGACAGACAGATGGAGAAAGACCTTCTTTGGCTGTACTGTATGCATGAACAGTACAGGGAAAACCCTTATGTCTATCGCCCTTCCCCCGCGCGGTCGCGGCACTGCCAGCAACCCGCATAACCGCTTTGCGCCCAACCGCTCCGTTGCTGAAGACGATGGTTGGTACCAAGAAGTGCCAATGACCCAAGGCACTGAGGTGCGCAGCGAAACGGCAAAAACCATTATTACCCGCAATACCTCGCCAGATATTCCATTCGACCGCTCGATCAATCCTTATCGAGGATGTGAGCACGGATGCATTTACTGTTACGCCCGGCCCAGCCATGCCTATTGGGATATGTCGCCCGGGCTGGATTTCGAAACCAAACTGATTGCCAAGACCAACGCTGCGGCGGTGTTGGAGCAGCAGCTGTCCAAGCCGGGCTACCGCTGCGCGCCAATTACCTTGGGGTCAAATACGGACCCTTATCAGCCGATTGAGCGTGAATACAAAATCACTCGGGCCACGCTTGAAGTGCTGCTGCGCTATCGGCATCCAGTGACAATCATCACCAAAGGCTCGTTGATCTTGCGTGACCTTGATCTGTTGGCCGAGATGGCGAAGCAGCGGTTGGTATCGGTCTTTATTAGCCTGACGACCCTCGATGATGAGCTCAAACGCATCCTTGAGCCTCGCGCTGCGGCCCCCAAGGCACGGTTAAGGGCGATTCGGGTCATGCGCCAAGCGGGTATTCCCGTCGGTGTGTTGTGCGCGCCGATGATCCCGATGATCAATGACAGCGAACTGGAAAGTTTGCTGAGCGAGGCCAAGGCAGCGGGCGCTTTAAGTGCCAGTTACATCATGCTGCGTTTACCGCTGGAGGTTGCGCCATTGTTCGAGGAGTGGCTGCAAGCGCATTATCCGCAACGGGCTGCGCATGTGATGAGCCTGATCCGGCAGGTTCGCGGTGGCGAGGTTTACGACAGCCGTTTTGGCGTTCGGATGCGCGGGGAAGGGCCATTTGCCGATTTATTGGCGCAGCGCTACAACGTCGCGGTGAAGCGTTTGGCGTTGAATAACCGTGAAAGCTTTACCTTGGATTGCGAATCGTTTTGTCCTCCGGGTGGGCAGATGTCGTTGTTATGATTCAGCCCCGACTCAAAACCTGTAGGACCGAATTTATTCGGGAAGTGGGCGGCGAGATTTATCTGGAACACCGCGTTGTTCCATTCGCGAATGAATTCGCTCCCACTGAATCTACAATCGCCTCAGTTAGTGCGTGTTGGGCAGACCCCACAGCCTTCAGTTTCAATTAAGCTGACTCGGCTACTGTTCAATTGAAGTGACCGGTCGGTCACGTTCCTACGGAGACGATAACTATGAGTGGCACGGATAAACAGCCTTTGGCTGAGTCGGCCAATGGTTTGCCGGAGACGGAAAGCGCCGAGGTGGCGCTTCAGCATATCGTTGACGGCTTCCTGCGTTTTCGGCACGAAGTCTTTCCAAAGCAGGAAGAGCTTTTTAAGCGCCTTGCCACCGTTCAGCGTCCGCGGGCAATGTTTATTGCCTGCGCTGACTCGCGCATCGTGCCGGAACTGATTACTCAAAGTTCGCCCGGCGATCTGTTCGTGACCCGCAATGTCGGCAATGTAGTGCCGCCCTATGGCCAGATGAACGGCGGTGTTTCCACGGCTATTGAGTACGCGGTGCTAGCGCTGGGGGTGCAGCACATCATTATTTGCGGGCACTCCGATTGCGGCGCCATGCGTGCGGTCCTTAATCCGCAAAGTCTTGAGAAAATGCCCACGGTCAAAGCCTGGCTGCGACATGCCGAAGTGGCGAAAACGGTGGTGGAAGATAATTGCCATTGCGCCGATGAACAGGAAAGCATGCACATCTTGACCCAGGAGAACGTGATTGCGCAGTTGCAACATCTACGCACGCATCCCTCCGTGGCCTCAAGAATGGCTAACGGTCATTTGTTTATTCATGGTTGGGTCTACAGCATCGAAACCAGCGATATCCTTGCTTACGACGCAGAGCAGGATTGCTTCTTGCCGCTTGATGGGTCGCACCCGATTCCGGTAGCAACGCCCAAAGCGCGGTTCTAACTATTGAGTGAGGGATTGCGCACGACTGCGGCTTTTGGGTCGGCCTGAGTCGTGCGCTAAGCGGGGCGGTTAACGCGTTTTCGGTGTGTCCAGATCAAGCCCTACGCCCAATTGGCGCGACAGGCTTGGCCAGCGCTTCCATGCAGCTTCGGTCTCGGGGCTCTTCAGCTTATCCCGATACTGCTCGACTGACTCCAGCGCGAAACTTGCGTCGCTAAGCATTTCATCCACCGCGTGATGCACGGCTTCATCCAGTTGGTTGGCAAACTCTTCGCCTATCAGTTGGTGGGCAATGACGCTTGCCACAGTGGTATTCGACGGGATCAGCGGCTGGCCGAAATGTTTGATGTATAGATCGTTGACCTCTTCAACCAGGCGATGAGCCAAGTAGGCTTCATCGAGCAAGCCGTCGAGCCCTTCATGCCCATGCAGAATTGCAGGTGGTTGTAGGAAAAACTGCTCTGCAATCTTCAGGACCGGTTTGATTTGGTCTTCGATTCCCGCTTCGATAGCCACTTCGTTGGCCGCGTCGAGCAGGTCTGGAACCAGTTCGATATAAGCTGCAACAAAACGTGTCAAAACGCCCTTCGCGTCCACTTCGGGGACGTGAATGGCTGGGTGCAAGTGAGGCAATTGAGTTTCAAGCTGACGCGACAATTGGCCGGTCTCGGCCTCGTGGTTAAGCGCATGTTGAATCTGCTCGCGCAAAGCGGCGGTGTTCATGAAAACTCCTGAACGTAGTCAATTAAGGCAAAAAGCAAAACGAAGCCATACGGTAGCTTGGTTATAAAATTTCCTCAGACGCATTTGTCATAACAAATTCACAATTATGTGGGTGGTTTATATAAGAGATGCGTTCTGGTGGCTGTTTTGTACGCCCGTAATAGCCCTTAATCGACAATTTAGCCAGCTAACGAGTTTTTACTTGCTCACATTGCGAGGTCCGAGGCGCTGTCTATACTCGGGACTGAAAGGAAGATTAGCTGGCGACGCCCGACTGCATTCGCAGCCTTGGCCCCGACGGTCAAGCCCATTCTTGACAGCCGCTCCCTTGGCCGCAGGTGAACGTAAAAGTCGGCGGGATAACAAGAACGATAAGGGGAACCCGCAATGATGCGACATCCACATGTCTGGATGGGCCTCCTGTTGTGGTCGATATTCAGCCAGGCGCAGGCCGCCTGGACGATGAATATGGCGCCTGGAGCGACTGAAGTCAGTCACGATATATTCGATTTGCACATGGCCATTTTGTGGATATGTGTGGTCATCGGCATCATTGTTTTCGGTGCCATGTTCTGGTCGATGATGCTTCACCGGCGCTCCACTGGCCAAGTAGCGGCCAAGTTTCACGAGAGCACTAAGATCGAGATTCTCTGGACGATTGTGCCGCTCTTGATTCTGGTTGTGATGGTCATCCCGGCTACCCGGACCATGATCAGAATGTACGACACTAGTGCGTCAGATATTGATATCCAGATCACCGGATACCAGTGGAAGTGGCATTACAAATATTTAGGGCAGGACGTCGAGTTCTTCAGCAACCTGGCGACGCCCGCCGACCAAATCCACAACAAAGAAGCCAAAGGCGAAAACTACCTGCTGGAAGTCGACGAGCCGTTGGTGATTCCGGTAGGAAAGAAAATTCGTTTTCTAGTGACCGCCGCCGACGTTATCCACTCATGGTGGGTACCCGCGTTTGCGGTCAAGCGTGACGCCATTCCAGGATTTATCAACGAAGCCTGGACCCGCGTCGACAAGCCCGGAACCTACCGCGGCCAGTGTTCAGAATTGTGCGGCAAAGACCACGGCTTCATGCCGATCGTGGTGGTGGTCAAGACCCAGGCGGACTTCGATTCCTGGTTGACCGAGCGCAAGGTTGAGAGCGCCAAACTCAAAGAACTGACCAGCAAGGACTGGACATTGGATGAGTTGGTGGCGCGTGGCGACAAGGTTTATCACACCACCTGCGTGGCTTGCCACCAGCCTGAAGGACAGGGCCTGCCGCCGATGTTCCCGGCGTTGAAAGGCTCTAAAACGGTCACTGGAACCAAAGAGGGTCACCTCAATACGGTGTTCCACGGTCGTCCGGGCACGGCGATGGCCGCGTTCGGTAAACAGCTTTCAGAGGTTGATATCGCCGCAGTAGTTACTTACGAGCGTAATGCCTGGGGTAACAACAAGGGCGACATGGTCACGCCCAAAGACGTGTTGGCTTTGAAACAGGCGGACGCGAAATGACCTCGTCCATGGCGTGTTCACTTTGTTTCGCAGATAGTTTTGCAGGAGACAGATCATGAGTGCAGTGATCGATGACCATGGCCACGTTGGCCATGTTGATGACCATGCGCACGGTCCCGCGAAGGGCCTGATGCGCTGGGTACTGACGACCAACCACAAAGACATCGGCACGCTGTACCTATGGTTCAGTTTCTGCATGTTCTTGCTCGGCGGCTCGTTCGCCATGGTGATCCGTGCTGAATTGTTTCAGCCCGGTCTGCAAATCGTCGAGCCCGCGTTCTTCAACCAGATGACGACGATGCATGGCTTGGTGATGGTCTTTGGCGCGGTCATGCCTGCGTTTGTCGGCCTCGCCAACTGGATGATTCCGTTGATGATCGGCGCACCAGACATGGCGTTGCCGAGGATGAACAACTTCAGCTTTTGGCTACTTCCAGCGGCATTCTTGCTATTGGTGTCGACGCTGTTCATGCCCGGTGGAGGCCCGAACTTCGGTTGGACGTTCTACGCGCCGTTATCGACCACGTATGCTCCGCCAAGCGTGACCTTCTTCATCTTCGCTATCCACATGATGGGTATCAGCTCAATCATGGGTGCGATCAACGTCATCGCAACCATTCTTAACCTGCGCGCGCCCGGCATGACCTTGATGAAAATGCCGCTGTTCGTCTGGACATGGCTGATCACGGCCTTCCTGTTGATTGCGGTAATGCCGGTACTGGCCGGTTGCGTGACCATGATGTTAATGGATATTCACTTTGGCACCAGCTTCTTCAGTGCGGCAGGCGGCGGTGATCCCGTGTTGTTCCAGCATGTGTTCTGGTTCTTCGGCCACCCCGAGGTGTACATCATGATCCTGCCAGCGTTTGGCGCGGTCAGTTCGATCATTCCGACGTTCTCGCGCAAACCACTGTTTGGTTACACGTCTATGGTTTATGCGGTGGCAAGTATCGCTTTTCTGTCGTTCATCGTTTGGGCACACCACATGTTTGTGGTTGGCATTCCGTTGGTGGGCGAGTTGTTCTTCATGTACGCCACCATGTTGATTGCCGTGCCCACTGGGGTAAAAGTGTTCAACTGGGTCAGCACCATGTGGCAGGGTTCGCTGACCTTCGAGACACCGATGCTGTTCGCGGTGGCGTTCGTGATTTTGTTCAGCATCGGCGGTTTTTCCGGGCTGATGTTGGCGATCGCCCCGGCCGACTTCCAGTACCAGGACACCTACTTTGTGGTGGCGCACTTCCACTACGTGTTAGTGCCGGGTGCGATTTTCGGGATCTTCGCCTCGGCCTATTACTGGCTGCCGAAATGGACCGGGCACATGTACGACGAAACCCTGGGCAAGCTGCATTTTTGGCTGTCCTTCATCGGTATGAACGTCGCATTTTTCCCGATGCACTTCCTTGGACTCGCGGGAATGCCACGGCGAATTCCTGACTACAACCTGCAGTTCGCCAACTTCAATATGGTGTCATCGATTGGTGCGTTTACCTTTGGCGCCACGCAAATCTTCTTCCTGTTCATTGTGATCAAGACCATTCGTGGTGGCCCACCTGCGCCCGCCAAACCTTGGGACGGTGCAGAGGGATTGGAGTGGACTATTCCGTCGCCCGCGCCGTATCACACCTTCACCACGCCGCCGGAAGTGAAATGAGATGAACGAACAGCGCTCCATCAGACGCTTGGTCATTCGCCTGCTGTTTTTGGTGGCGGCGATGTTTGCGTTCGGTTTCGCGCTGGTGCCGCTGTATGACGTGATGTGCAAAGCCCTCGGGATCAACGGCAAGACCGGCGATAAATACGAAGGCTCGCAGGTGGTTGATCAAAGCCGCCAAGTTCGGGTGCAGTTTCTATCGAGCAACAACGTCGACATGAGCTGGGACTTCTATCCCAAAAATGACGTGCTAGACGTGCACCCCGGCGCTGTCAACGAGATGCTGTTCGTGGCACATAACCCGACCAGCCATGTGATGAAAGCCCAAGCGATCCCTAGTATTTCCCCGGGCGAAGTCGCGATTTATTTCCACAAAACCGAATGCTTTTGTTTCACCCAACAAACTCTGCAGCCGGGCGAGCGCATCGAGATGCCAGTGCGTTTCATCCTCGACCGGGACCTGCCCAAAGACGTGAAACAACTGACGCTGGGTTACACGCTGTTCGACATCACCGCTCGCTCGCCACCGGTAGTTAAAGTGGCAGGCAATGGCGGCTAAGCCTTAAGCCGCGAGCACCCTGATCAATCAGGGGCGCCCGATAAGGAGAACAATAAGATGGCACTTCACGAGCATTACTACGTTCCCGCGCAAAGCAAGTGGCCGATTATTGCCACGGTGGGCATGTTCATCACCATGTTTGGCCTCGGAACGTGGTTCAACGATTTGAAAGCAGGGCATGCCGAATCCCACGGACCGCTGATTTTTTCCGTCGGTGGATTGCTGGTGGCTTACATGCTGTTTGGTTGGTTCGGGACGGTGATCAAGGAAAGTCGCTCGGGATTATTCAGCGCGCAGATGGACCGTTCATTCCGGTGGGGCATGAGCTGGTTCATTTTTTCCGAAGTGATGTTCTTTGTGGCCTTCTTCGGTGCCCTGTTCTACGTGCGCAACTTGTCTGGGCCGTGGCTAGGCGGCGAAGGCTCCAAGGGCGTGGCGCATATGCTTTGGCCAAATTTCCAATACACATGGCCGCTGCTGAATCCGCCTGATCCGAAGCTGTTTCCCGGCCCCAAAGAGGTGATCAATCCGTGGCACTTACCACTGATCAATACGATCTTGCTGGTCAGCTCCAGCGTCACGGTGACGGTCGCGCATCACGCGCTTAAAAAAGGCCATCGCGCCGCGCTGAAAATCTGGTTAGCGATCACTATATTGCTGGGTTTGAGCTTTTTGACGTTGCAGGCCGTGGAGTATCGGGAGGCTTACCACGAGCTGGGCTTGACCTTGGGTTCTGGCGTCTACGGTGCGACTTTCTTCATGCTCACCGGCTTCCACGGCGCTCACGTCACCATTGGCACGATCATTCTGTTTGTGATGCTGATGCGAATAATGCGCGGGCATTTTGACGCTGAGCATCAGTTCGGATTCGAGGCCGCCAGTTGGTATTGGCACTTCGTCGACGTGGTGTGGATCGGCTTGTTTGTCTTCGTTTACGTGCTTTAAGCGTGGCGCTTACCAGGTGACGTGAGACACCAGTTGCCCGCTGTAGAAGCCCCAGGCGATCAGGATGACGGTGATCGCCGCGAGGCAGACACGGACGGTCAGGGCCTTTACCACTCGATTGGAACTGCTGTCGTCTTTTACAAGAAAAAACAGGCCGCTGAACAGGCTGATCATTGTGGCAATGAGCATAAGAACAATCGCCGCTTTGAGCATGATGCAACTCCATGATGCGTCGGAGGGGAATACATGCCGTGCAGTATAGCTACTCGCCGATACGCAGCCTCGGAGGCGCCATGAAGCGTTTTCAACCCGGTGTGGGCCCAACGGTAGTGGTGTTCCTGTTGCTGCCGCTGCTGATATTTCTTGGTTTTTGGCAGCTTGATCGCGGCGAGCAGAAGCGCGTGCTACTTGCCAATTATGCCGAGCGCCGTGTCGCTGACCCCATCGCCAGCACTCAGCTTGAACAAACTGCCGACCCGGCCTATCGGCGTGTGCAACTGCGCGGCCAGTTTGATAGTGCACACAGCTTGATGCTGGACAACAGCACCCGCGGCGGGCGTGGCGGCATCGAATTGATTCAACCTTTTCATGATCAAGCCAGCGGGCTTTGGTTGCTGGTAAATCGCGGCTGGCTGCCGTGGCCTGATCGGCGCACACCGCCTGTGTTCACCACGCCGGAACAGGTTCTGAGTCTTAACGCCTGGGTGTACGTGCCGTCTGGCGCGACCTTTCAGCTGGGCGCCGACCCCGTGGGCGCGCCTTGGCCTCGACTGGTCACCGCAGTAGACCCCGTAAAAATCTGGACCGAGCTGGGGCGCGAAGGCTTCAACGATGAACTGCGACTGGAGCCCGCAGCAGCCGCGTACCAATTGGACTGGCCGGTAGTGGCCATGGGGCCGGAGAAGCATCTCGGTTATGCCGTTCAGTGGTTTGCCCTGGCGGCTGCACTGTTCGGCCTGTTTCTGTACCTCGGGTATCGTAATGCCAAGGAGAAAGAACATGGGACCAGCCATGAATCCACTCAGCATGTCTGAAACACGCCCGCTGCAATCGCGCCGTAAAGGCCGCTTACAGCTGATTTTGGTGGCGCTCATTGCTGTGGGCCCGATGATTCTCGCCACCGGCATGTACAAACTGCAGTTCTGGGTCCCGGACAGCCGCAGCTTTCACGGTGAAATGATCGGCAACGGTCAGAGTCGCACCGAACTTGGGGTGCTTGCGGACGAAAAACGCTGGCAGTTGCTGGTCAGTGCGCCCCAGGGCTGTGAAGCCGATTGCCAACATCTGGTGTACCTGGCGCGTCAGCTGAATATTGGCTTGGGTCAGGATTCCGCCAGGGCCAGCCACGGTTTGGCCGTCGCCCAGCCGCTGGATGCCGAATACACCGGCAAGCTGACCCGTGAATATCCCAACTTGCAGCGCTACCCGCTGGACGTGTCGCTGTACCGCAAAGCTGCGCCCGGCGTTGAAACGCCACAACTCTGGATCGTCGATCCCCACGGCAACCTGGTGCTGCGTTACGACGCCAAGGTCAACGGTAAGGACCTGCTCAACGATCTACGCCAACTGTTGAAACTGTCGAACATTGGATAGGGCTTCGCCATGGCCAGACCTGGATTTCGCCTCGCATTGCTTGCCACGCTGCTTGCGCTTGTCGTGGTGTTGCTCGGTGCCTACACCCGGCTAACCCATGCCGGGCTGGGTTGTCCGGACTGGCCAGGCTGTTACGGTTTCATCAGTGTGCCCAACAGTGAGGCGCAACTGGCGCATGCCGAATTGCATTTCCCCGACACACCCGTCGAGCCGCACAAGGGCCGCAACGAGATGGTCCATCGCTACTTTGCCGGCACTCTTGCGCTGATGATGGTGTTGCTGGCGGCGCAAGCCGTGCGCCGCCGCCATCAGGATGGACAGCCGTTCAAGTTGCCGATGCTGATGCTCGGTGTGGTGGTTTCCCAGGCTGCGTTTGGCATGTGGACGGTAACGCTTAAGCTGTGGCCGCAAGTCGTCACGGCGCATCTGCTGGGGGGTGTTACTACATTGAGTTTGTTGTTTTTGCTATCACTGCGTTTGTCGGGGGCGTTTGCCCCGTTGCCGCCGTTGCCCGCGCGTTTACGTTATTTGGCTGCGGTGGCGTTGGTCTTGGTGGGGGCGCAAATAGCCTTGGGTGGTTGGGTCAGTTCCAATTACGCCGCAATCGCGTGTGCCGACTTGCCGACCTGCCATGGCGAATGGTGGCCCAAGGCGGATTTCGTCAACGGTTTCCGTTTGACCCAGCACATCGGTCCGAATTACCTGGGCGGGCAACTGGACAGCGATGCACGGACGGCGATTCACCTTACCCATCGATTGGGCGCGGTGCTGTTAACCGTGGTGCTATTGGCGCTGGCGTGGCAACTGAAGCGTGCGGGTCTTAAAGGCATGGCCTGGTTGGTGCTGCTGGCGCTGGCGGTGCAAGTGGCGTTGGGCATTAGTAACGTGATTTTCCATTTGCCGCTACCGATTGCCGTGGCTCACAACGCGGGCGGTGCGGCGCTGATGTTGACGCTGGTGCTGGTGAATTATCGTGCACGATCTGCGTTGGGTTGGGCGGTCAAGGCTGCACCTCGACGGGACCTGCAGGCACGGCATCACGGGCACGGTCGTCTGCATCCGGGCAAATAGCCGGACACAGCGCTTAACAAAGAATCGGGCACAGAATAATAACGATAAGGAGAGATGCCGTGACAACCGTAGTACGCGAGCAACCTAGCCAGGCCATTTGGCGCGACTACCTCGAACTAACCAAACCGAAGGTGGTGGTGCTGATGCTAATCACCTCACTGGTCGGTATGTTCCTCGCCACCCGAGCGGGTGTGCCCTGGACCGTGCTGGTGTTCGGCAATATGGGGATCGCTTTTTGCGCGGGTGGCGCGGCGGTGGTTAACCATGTGGTGGACCGACGCATCGACGCCGTAATGGCCCGAACCAAAAAACGTCCGCTGGCAGAAGGGCGGGTGACTCCGGCCGCAGCCCTGACGTTTGCCTTGTTACTGGCCGTGACGGGGCAAGCGCTCCTACTGGCCTTTACCAACACACTCACGGCCTGGCTGACACTGGCTTCGTTGCTGGGTTATGCGGTGGTCTACACCGGCTTTCTGAAGCGGGCAACGCCGCAGAACATTGTAATCGGTGGCCTCGCCGGTGCGGCGCCTCCTTTGCTTGGCTGGGTCGCCACCACCGGCCATGTCAGTGCCGAATCGCTGTTGCTGGTGCTGATCATCTTCGCCTGGACCCCACCGCACTTCTGGGCATTGGCCATCCATCGCAAGGAGGAATACGCCAAGGCCGACATTCCGATGTTGCCGGTCACTCACGGTGAGCACTACACCAAGGTACACATTCTGCTGTACACCCTGGTGCTGCTGGCGGTTAGCTTACTGCCGTATGTGATCCACATGAGCGGCATGCTCTATCTGTTGTGTGCGCTAGGGTTGGGCGCAAGGTTTCTGCAAATGTCGTGGGTGCTGTACCGTGGTGTCAAACCACACGCGGCCATCAACACCTTCAAGTATTCTATTTACTACTTGTTGCTGTTATTCATCGCGTTGCTCGTCGACCACTACCTATTGTTGAAAATATGACTCGAGTTCAAAAAACGGTATTTATTCTAGTTGCTGTGGTGGCTCTGATTCTGGGCCTGACGGTTAATCAGGTGCTGTCTAACAGAGGCCAGGGTGATCCGACGGCGATGATCGATGCTGGCATCATTTTGTTGCCCACCAGCCGCTCTATCCCTGACCTGAAGATGACCAATCAGGATGGCAACGCGGTTTCCATGGCTGAGCTGAAAGGCAAATGGACGATGCTGTTTTTTGGCTACACCTTCTGCCCGGACATTTGCCCGACGACGCTGGCGCAACTGCGTCAGATTAAAAGCGAATTGCCCAAAGACGTACTCAGCAAGCTGCAAATCGTGCTGGTCAGCGTCGACCCCAACCGCGATACACCGCAGCAGCTCAAGCAATACCTGGGTTATTTTGATCCCTCGTTCTTGGGCCTGACCGCGCCGGTCGAGGTCATCGAGAAACTTGCCAACGCAATGAGCATTCCGTTTATCCCCGCCGACACAGCAAACCCAACTACACCGTCGACCACAGCGGCAACCTCGCCCTACTCGGCCCGGATGGCACCCAACGCGGCTTCATCCGCTCGCCGTTGAACGACAAGAAAATGGTCGAGCAACTGCCAAGGTTGTTGGTTCGGGAGTAAATACTGTTGGACCGAATTCATTCGGGAAGGCTTTGTGTCAGGCGCGGATGATGTTGGATGTGAGACCCATTCCCGAATAAATTCGGTCCCACAGTCGATGGAGTCAGCGCAAAGTTCTGGGCTCACATAGATTCGGTGGGAGCGAACTTGTTCGCGAGAAGGCTGGCGCGGTTTATCTGAAACACCGCCTCGCCAACAAGTTGGCTCCTACAGATGTGTCGCCGTTGAATGCGGTGTTACTTGGCGAACATCTGCCCAATGTCTTTGAACGACTTGAATTCCAGCGCATTCCCGCACGGGTCGAAGAGGAACATGGTGGCTTGTTCGCCGACTTGGCCCTGGAAGCGGATGTACGGTTCGATCACGAACGCGGTTTCGCGAGACTTCAGCCGATCACCCAGCGCTTCCCATTTACCACGCCGAAATGCGGTACCGGCACGTCATGGCCATCTACCGGGTTGCTCAGGGCATTTTCCTGGGCCGGGCTTTTGGCTTGCTGGTGGATAACCCCAAGTCTTCGTCGGCAAGAGAACTCCCACATTAGGGTCTCTATCTGTTACAAGATATTAGGTTGCACAAAAATTCTTTGGTGCCAGCCCGAAGAGTTGTTCCGTAACGCTATCAGGTTATGCTTAATTCGCAGAGTTTAGTCCTGTTGGTTGTAAGAAATATCCTTCGCGTATGTAGGAGTTTAGGGTGGTGTCGGATAGGTATTGCGATATTTTGTTGTGTGACTATAAGCTGTATTGTGAACCTCAGAAGATTCAGACGAGGTCATAAAGTATTTAGCATCAATGTGCGCATAGACTTGATTCAAGTTGTGCAACTAGTTGCGCAGCTTGAATAGGGTTTATATCTCAAAATAGTTTAGGAGTGGAATTCATGAAGGAACACGATCCAAAAAGCTGCCGTATATGTCAGGCGAACCGTCCTAAAGGCATCGAAGACATGACTCCCCAACAGCTCGCCGCTCGCGAGGAGTTGCAAAAACCTTACTTGGCTGGGATAGCTGCGGGTGATGCACATCGTGCAGCGGCAGCGCGCAGGGTCGCAGACCATGAGGCGAAGGAGCAGGCGAGCAAGATCAAAGTCACCTTGGTCATCGGTGTGTTCTTCGATGGCACGGGGAATAACGCCAGCAATACCGAAGCGGGTATTCTCTGCGGTGCGCACCATGCGGTAAAACCCGCTGATTTGGACAGCAGTTGCCAACCCTATATGAGCGACCCGGATAGTAGTTACGGCAATGATTTCACCAATGTGAAGAAGCTGAGCGATCTTTATTACGCCCCAGATGAATTAGAAGGAGACAGGCAAGAAAAAATGGCTTACCGGAAAATCTATATAGATGGCATCGGTACTTTAGCAAGGAAAAAAGACAGCTATCTCGGTTCCGGCCTGGGTCGCGGCGAAACAGGAGTAACCGCCCGTGTTCAATTAGCGTTTGATCGTATCGAAGAAATAATTAGTGACCTCGCCAAAGAAAACTCAAGTTACGCGATCACCCATATTATTTTTGATACCTTTGGGTTCAGTCGAGGCGCTGCCGCCGCTCGACACTTTGCAAACCTAGTAGCTCTGGGGCGCCGAGGCCCTTTACGCGGAACGTTTATAAGGCAGCGCCAGACGTTTGAGCGTTTCTTTCACGATGAATATAATTGCGATATTCATATTGGGTTTGTTGGGGTTTTTGATACCGTTGCGTCTGTAATTGGCATGAACAGCTTATTAAGATTTAATAGAACTGGTACTGATGGCCTTTCTCTAAATCTACCTCGCTCTCAATTTCCCCATGTTGTACATTTAGTAGCGAGAGACGAATATCGCTATAACTTTCCGCTGAGCCGGGTTTCCGCTGGGCATTCTGAAATAACATTGCCGGGGGCACACTCGGACATTGGGGGCGGGTATCGGCTCGAAGCAGAGGAATGCTTACTGGTCAGTCCTATGCAAGTTCTAACTGTAGCTAAAAATTGTGATGTAAAGAGCACTGCCATCTACCATGACGCCGAACAGGAAATGAAGCGGATGATCGGTGACGGTTGGCCCGCTCACCTATTGGAAATTATTACCCCCGAACCGACCATTCTAGACCCTGATTCAACGGACCGAATGGCTCCCCGGCAAAAACGAATATACGTGGCTTTGCAACTCAAGCGATCTGTGCGTGGGGAGCTGTCTCAGATTTATCTGCGGGTGATGCACCAATTGGCTAAACAAAAAAAGGTACGGTTCCTGGATATCCCTGAGTTACCTAATTATATTATTCCTTCAGAGCTTCAATCGCTTTGTGATCGGTTTGTTGCTGGGGATTACTCTACAACCCCAGGGGAAGAAGCATTGCTGAGGGCGCGATATATCCATTTGTCGGCCCACTGGAACCATCCACTTGGTCAAGCTGAAAGCGGTCGCCACGGGCCTCGAGTGTTTTATATCAACTCCCCAGCGGAAGCTAGAGTGCGAGTTTTACACCCCTCCGCTTAGGGAAAAGCAATGAACAAGAAAATACTATTTGCCTTGTTAATCGTTTTTATATCGGTCGGGTGTCAGCGGTTTGATCCTATGTCGGGGACACGTGACCCTCACATATCTTGGTGGGATTTACGCTTCACTGGACCGTCTTACATGGTAGGAGTTATCGAGGACAGCGCGGTAGTTGATATCAACGGAGAGCTTTTCCGGCATGGTTCTTCTGGTGCTGTTGGCTACGGTGATCCCGGTGATGAAAAAGAGTCTGCGAAGGGGTGGTCGGGGACAGGGGCTAGCGGTAGGTCTGTAACCGGCGCTGATTTTCCTCGACGGATCTTTGTGCGCTGGCAGTCAATAGTGGAGCCGCAGACCTATCGAGGATGGATAGAAATTCCCGAAGAGGCTCGACAAATCATGCGAACGTCCACTGCCAGGCGTTGCCCGAGCGCGCCGGAACAAAGGACGCGCGTTTCTGCAGCGGTTACGTTGGGCCTTGCCCCCGGCGGGATTATTCAGCTGTGGGTAATGGATAACTGCCACCGTGCCGTCAAAATCGCTGATGCTCGCGTTCAAGCTGAAATTGAACCATTGGGGCCGTCCCAAGGGTTGACCGAGGGAAGATACGCTTACAAAATCAGCGATGTTTCCAAGCGCTACATAGAACGATTTGGTATTCCGTACGGCAGTTGGTAGTCCATCAATGTCCAATCCCCTGTGGAGCCAACTTGTTGGCGAGAAGGCTGGCGCGGTTTATCTGAAACACCGCCTCGCCAACAAGTTGCTCCTACAGATGTGTCGCCGTTGAATGCGGTATTACTTGGCGAACATCTGGCCAATGTCTTTGAACGACTTGAATTCCAGCGCATTACCGCATGGGTCGAAGAGGAACATGGTGGCTTGTTCGCCGACTTGGCCCTGGAAGCGGATGTACGGTTCGATCACGAACTTGGTTTCGCGTGTTTTAAGCCGATCAGCCAGTGCTTCCCATTCTTCCCAGCCCAGCACCACACCGAAATGTGGCACCGGCACGTCATGGCCGTCCACTGGGTTGCTCAAGGCATTTTCCTGGGCCGGGCTTTTGGCTTGCTGGTGGATAACCAACTGATGACCGAAGAAGTCGAAGTCGACCCAATGGTCGCTGCTGCGGCCTTCGGCGCAGCCAAACACTTCGCCGTAGAAGTGCCGAGCGGCGGCCAGGTCGTAAACTGGGATTGCCAAATGGAAAGGCGACAGCGCCATGACATGCGTCCTCGATCGGGGGTAGGAAGAGCCCGAGTTTAGGCCTACGCACGGTATTGGTGTCAATACAGCAGGACGCCATCCAGTGTAAATATTAATTAATTGATTAAAACGCCGAAATCACTGCGCCCTGATATTTTTCCAGAATGAATTGCTTCACTTCCGGACTGTGCAAGGCGGCAACCAATTTTTGCATCGCAATCGAATCCCGGTTATCCGGACGTGCGACCAAAATGTTCACATAAGGCGAATCGCTGCCTTCGATGAGCAACGCGTCCTTGGTCGGATCCAGTTTGACCGCCAACGCGTAGTTGGTATTGATCAAGGCCAGATCGATGCTGGTCAGTACGCGCGGCAGCGTAGCGGCTTCCAGTTCGCGAAACTTCAGCTCCTTTGGGTTAGTGGCAATGTCTTTGGGCGTCGACAGAATGTTGGTGGGATTCTTAAGCGTAATCAAACCGCCTTTCGCCAGCAGCAACAGTGCGCGGCCTTCGTTGGTAGGGTCGTTTGGCAGGGCAACGGTGGCGCCATTCGGCAGGTCATCGACCTTTGTATAGGTGCTGGAGTAAGCGCCCAATGGTTCGATATGGACCTTGGCGACGGCCACCAAGTCGGTGCCCTTGCCCTTGTTGAATTCATCCAGATACGGCTGGTGCTGGAAGAAATTGGCGTCGAGACGCTTCTCTACGAGCTGTACGTTAGGCTGGATGTAATCGTTGAAGACTTTGATTTGCAGATTGATGCCATCTTTGGCCAACATCGGTTTGACCACTTCGAGAATTTCCGCGTGGGGCACGGCCGAGGCGCCGACGGTCAGGGTTTCATCGGCGTAGGCGCTCAGGGCGAACAAGGCGGCAACTACTGCGAGAAGCTTTTTCATGCATCAACTCCGTTGAAAAAAGACCCTCTCGGGCGAGAGAGTCTTGGCTATCTAGGTCTACCGGTGGGTGAAATGCGCCACCAGCTTGTCGCCGATGGTTTGCAGGACTTGCACCAGGACCAATAGCAATACGACCGTCACGAACATCACATCGTTCTGAAAGCGCTGATATCCATAACGGATCGCCAGGTCGCCGAGGCCACCCGCTCCCACGGCGCCGGCCATGGCAGTAAATGACACCAAGGCAATGGCTGTGACCGTCACGGCAGCCAGAATGCCGGGGCGTGCTTCCGGCAACAATGCTTTGATGATGATCTGCCGGGTCGTTGCGCCCATGGCCTGGGTCGCTTCGATGATGCCTTTATCGACTTCGCGCAGTGCCGTTTCGACCAGACGGGCAAAGAACGGCGTTGCGCCGGCTACCAGCGGCGGCAAGGTGCCGAGAACACCCAGTGAGGTGCCGGTGATCAGCTCGGTCAACGGCATCATTACAATCAGCAAAATGATGAACGGTAACGCTCGCAGCATGTTAACCAGCAGCGCCACAGTGGCGTATAAACGCCGGTTTTCGAGCAACTGACGCGGCGAGGTCAGGAACATCAACACTCCCAGCGGCAAACCCAGCAACACCGTAAAGGCCAGGGAAATACCGAGCATGACCAGCGTATCGCCGGTCGCGATCCAGATTTCGTACCAGTCGACGTTGGAAAACAGATTGATCAGAGTGTCCATCACCGCAGCACCTCCATGTGTACATCCGCCGCGGTGAAGCGGGCAAACGCCGCCTCGATGTCGCCACCGGTGATGGCCAGCGTCAGCTGCCCGTAGGGGGTGTCTTTGATGCGGTCGATCCGGCCAGCAAGAATGCTGTAATCAACGCCGGTTTCCCGCGCAACAGTGCCCAGTAGCGGTGCGTAGGTGGATTCGCCTTGGAAAGTCAGGCGCACGATGCGGCCTTGCACGTGGGCAAAGTCATCGCGCAGCTCGCCTTCATCAACCTGGTCATCTTCTTGCACGAAGCGCTTGGTGGTCGGGTGTTGCGGGTGCAGGAATACATCCGCCACGGGGCCTTGCTCGACGATTTTGCCGGCATCCATCACGGCCACGTAATCACACACGCGACGGATGACATCCATCTCGTGGGTGATCAAAACGATGGTCAGTTTCAGCTCTCGGTTGATTTCAGCCAGCAACTGCAAGACCGACGCCGTGGTTTGCGGGTCAAGGGCGCTGGTGGCTTCGTCGCACAGGAGGATTTTCGGTTTCGTCGCCAACGCACGGGCTATGCCCACTCGCTGTTTTTGTCCGCCGGACAACTGTGTGGGGTACTTCTTCGCCTGGTCCGATAAGCCGACGCGTTCAAGCAGTTCGGCGACGCGGGTATCGATTTGGCTTCGGGTCATATCGCCAGCGAGGGTCAACGGCATGCCGACGTTATCGGCTACCGTTCTGGACGCCAGCAAATTGAAGTGCTGGAAAATCATCCCGACTTGCCGACGAAAGCCGCGCAAAGCGTTGGCGTCGAACGCGGTGACGTCTTCGCCATCAACGATGATTTGGCCGCCGCTCGGAGTTTCCAGGCGATTGATCAGCCGCAGCAAGGTGCTTTTACCCGCGCCAGAATGTCCAATCAGGCCGAACACCTGACCGTCTTCGACCCGCAGGCTGGTGGGGTGCAGAGCGGGAATTTCCCGGCCTGTAACCCGATAGGTTTTGTGGACGTTATGAAACTCGATCACGTAGCGAACCTTGTGGGGGCGCGATAAGAAAGGGTGGTGAAAGAGCCGAATTCTCAGGCGTTCTTACTACCAGCGAACACCGGCTGGATAAGCCGGGCGCGCATTTTAGCCTGTCCGGCTGGAGGTTCTTAGCATTAATTTGCTACCGGACCTATGAAACGGCAATAACGCTAGTCGAATTTTAACGCCGACAGCAGGTAGACCAAAGGTCGCAAAAAATAGGGAACGGCTGTTTTTCACCTTAGTCACTAATAGGCACCTGCACTTTCTGAGTTCCGTGTCAGGAAAGCCAAACCCGATTAGACCCGTGCTGACCCAGTCGCCGGGTTACCTGCGTCCGAGGAGTTTTAGTCTGATGGCCACGAAGAAGACCATAACCAACACCACTACCCTCCCTCATTCCGATACCGTTAATAGCCAGATGGCCGGCACCGATTCATTGGATCGGGGCAACACCAACAAAAAACTGGAAAGCCTTGAGCCGTTTCGATCCGACGCTACTGGGCAAGCTTTACGCACTAATCAAGGCGTGAAGGTTTCGGATAATCAGAACACGTTAAAGGTCGGTGATCGCGGTCCGTCCTTGCTTGAAGACTTCATCATGCGTGAAAAAATCACGCACTTTGACCATGAGCGGATTCCAGAACGCATCGTCCATGCGCGCGGCACCGCCGCTCACGGCTATTTTCAGACCTACGAAAACCACGCACTGCTGAGCAAGGCTGGTTTCCTGCAAGACCCTGGGAAGAAGACTCCAGTCTTTGTCCGCTTTTCCACCGTCCAGGGGCCGCGCGGCTCGGGCGATACGGTGCGTGACGTTCGTGGTTTTGCGGTCAAGTTCTACACCGAGGAAGGCAACTTTGATCTGGTCGGCAACAACATGCCGGTGTTCTTCATTCAGGACGCGATCAAGTTTCCGGACTTCGTGCACGCCGTAAAACCTGAGCCGCACAACGAAATCCCAACCGGTGGCTCAGCCCACGATACTTTCTGGGATTTCGTCTCGTTGGTGCCGGAGTCGGCGCACATGGTGCTGTGGACCATGTCCGACCGGGCCATTCCGAAAAGCCTGCGGACGATGCAGGGCTTTGGCATCCATACCTTCCGGCTGATCAACGCCGAAGGTAGGTCGACCTTCGTCAAATTCCACTGGAAGCCCAAGTTCGGCGTTTGCTCTCTGCTGTGGGATGAAGCGCAGAAACTGGCGGGCAAAGACACTGATTTCCACCGTCGCGATTTGTGGGAATCAATTGAAACCGGTGATTATCCAGAGTGGGAACTTGGCGTGCAGATCGTCGCTGAGGAAGACGAGCACTCGTTCGACTTCGACATCCTCGACCCCACCAAAATCATTCCCGAAGAGTTGGTGCCCGTAACCCCGCTGGGCAAAATGGTGCTCAATCGCAACCCGGATAACTTTTTTGCTGAGACCGAACAGGTCGCGTTCTGCCCCGGCCATATGGTCCCCGGCATCGATTTCTCCAACGACCCGTTGCTGCAAGGTCGGTTGTTTTCCTACACCGATACGCAGATCAGCCGGCTGGGTGGCCCGAACTTCCATGAGATTCCGATTAACCGCCCACTGGCGCCTAACCACAGCAGCCAGCGCGACGCACATCATCGGATGACCATCGACAAAGGTCGGGCCTCTTACGAGCCCAACTCGATTGACGGTGGCTGGCCGAAAGAAACGCCGTCTGCGCCACAGGATGGCGGTTTCGAGACCTACCCCGAGCGCCTCGAAGCGCACAAGGTGCGTCGTCGCAGCGAATCGTTCTCTGACCATTTCTCGCAAGCGACGCTGTTTTTCAACAGCATGAGCCTTCACGAGAAAGAGCACATTATTGCGGCGTACAGCTTCGAGTTGGGCAAAGTCGACCGCGACTGGATTCGCGCCCGCCAGGTCAACGAGATACTGGCAAATATCGATTTGGAGTTGGCATCGCGCGTTGCTGCGAACCTTGGTTTGGCGGCACCCACCACGGGGACTGTTCCGTCTAAAAAGGTTTCGGTAACGCAATCCCCGGCGCTGAGCCAAGTTAATTTGCTGTCCGGCGATATCGTTTCGCGCAAAGTGGCGATTCTGGCTGCCAATGGTGTTGATGGTGCGGCTATCGACGCCTTGAAGAAGGCACTTGAAGCTGAAGGCGCACACACCAAGTTACTCGGACCTACGTCAGCACCGATCACCATGGCGGATGGCAACACGCTGGCGGTGGATGCTTCCATGGAAGGTATGCCGTCCGTTGCATTTGACGCGGTGTTTGTGCCGGGCGGTGCAGATTCGATCGCGGCTCTTAGCACCAACGGCGTGGCGCTGCACTTCCTGTTGGAGGCGTACAAGCATTTGAAAGCTATCGCGTTGAGTGGTGAAGCCAGTCAATTGCTGGACGTTCTGCACTTGGAGGCGGATGACGGATTGTTGGTGGGCAAGAATGGCAAGCTGTTCAAGCCATTTATCGCCGCAATCGCACAGCACCGGGTGTGGGCGCGGGAGCCTAAGGCCAAGGCGATTCCGGCTTAATCTACTTCGGCTACAGAGGTCCGTGGATTGATTGAGACCTCTGTGGGACCGAATTTATTCGGGAAGGGTCGTGTGCGGTCTATCTGACGTACCGCGTCGCCAAAATTCGCGAATGAATTCGCTCCCACCGGGGAATCTCGGTTC
>NZ_JAMFRV010000782.1 GCF_026224925.1 Pseudomonas sp.
AAGGCCGTGGCGACAAACGCTGCTGTAGCCATGTGCGCCAGGCGGAATGGGAACGACGGGTTGAAAATAACAGCCAACCAATCTACCGGAATCACCCGACCGTCGATGATCTCAAAGCCCTGCGGCGTCTGCATCCAGCTATTGGAGGCGAGAATCCAGAACGTCGAAATCAACGTGCCGATGGCAACCATGACGGTGGAGAAAAAGTGCAGGTTGCGCCCGACCTTGTTCCAGCCGAACAACATCACCCCCAGGAAACCGGCTTCCAGGAAGAAAGCGGTCAAGACCTCGTAGGTCAGCAGTGGCCCAGTAACCGCACCAGCAAAGTCTGAGAATCGACTCCAGTTGGTACCGAACTGATAGGCCATCACCAACCCGGAAACCACGCCCATACCGAAGTTGACAGCAAAAATCTTCGACCAGAAGTGGTACAGATCACGGTACACGTCGTTCCGGGTTTTCAGCCACAAACCTTCAAGTACCGCCAGATAGCTTGCCAAACCGATGGTAATGGCAGGAAACAGAATGTGAAACGAGATGGTAAATGCGAACTGAATTCGGGCGAGATCAATCGCCTCTAAACCGAACATAGGTCTTCCTCTAATCAGATAAATCCGGCAACTGACCGAGGCCAGTAACCACTGCCCCACGGATATGGCGTGCCGCGTCTAGGAGTTGCTCTGTAGGGTTCGCGCGTAGGTTTTTTTGCAGAAGACCTTCACGCAACGCCGCAAGGCAGCTTGATGCAGGTCAACGATGAGTCAAAGAGTAGACGCATTTCGCAGCCTGAACTGTGTGGTTGATTGTCGCGTGACGAGTTGTCTCACCAAATCCGACCTGAATAGAAACGCGACGCAGCCTCACCCTCGCAAACAAATGTTACAAAGTACATGTTAACCTCGCTTATCACTGTTGAGGTCGCGTCTCCAATGCCGAATCAAGCACCAATGTTGTTGCGCCATCACCGTCCTTTTTTGGCTTTTTGGTTCGCGCGAATATTCACTGCCAGTGGCTTTCAGATGCTCAGCGTCGCCATTGGCTGGAACATCTATCAACTGACCGGCAACGTACTGGACCTGGGGCTTGTGGGCCTGGTTCAGTTCATCCCTCGGGTCATTTTCATGCTGCATACCGGGCATGTCGCCGACCGTTATGACCGACGCATGGTCGCAGCGATTTGCCAGGCCGGGCAGGCGCTGATCGCATTGGCGCTGTTCATTGGCAGCAGTACGAGCACCATCACTCCGGAAATGATCTTTATTCTGTCGTTCCTACTGGGTGCGGCTCGCTCGTTCGAAATGCCGACGACTCAGGCGCTCTTGCCCTCCATCGTGCCTAACGAGCTATTTCCAAGGGCCGTTGCGGCGGCGCAGTCGGCCCAGCAATCGGCCACCATTGTCGCGCCAGCTTTGGGCGGTTTTTTGTATGCATTCGGCAGTTCTTGGGTCTACGGCCCGACGGTGGTCCTCTATATAATTGCCTGTGGGTTGATGCTCAATCTGCCGAAGCGGCAAACGCCGTTGAATACCGGCAAGGCGACCCTGGATTCACTGCTCGCAGGCATTCGCTTTATTCGCAGCCGACCCGACATCCTCGGCGCGATATCCTTGGACCTGTTCGCGGTATTGCTCGGCGGGGCCACGGCCCTGCTGCCAGTGTTCGCCAAAGACATTTTGCTCACCGGACCCTGGGGCCTCGGCCTGCTGCGTTCGGCTCCGGCAGTGGGCGCGTTGCTAATGTCGTTCTGGCTGGCGCGGTTCTCAGTAGACCGTAACGTCGGTCGGGTGATGTTCACGGCGGTCGGCGTATTCGGCGTCGCGACCATCGCCTTCGGCTTGTCGACGTCGTTCTGGTTTTCCTTGGCAGTGCTGGCAGTACTCGGCGCGGCGGACATGATCAGCATGGTGATTCGCGCATCGTTTGTGCAGTTGGAAACCCCAGACGAGATGCGCGGCCGGGTCAGCGCAGTGAATGGCCTATTCATCGGCGCGTCCAACCAACTGGGCGAATTCGAGTCTGGCCTGACTGCCCACTGGTTCGGCACCGTGCCGGCCGTGGTAATGGGCGGTATCGGCACGCTGGTAGTCACAGGAACCTGGATCAAACTGTTCCCGACGTTGGCCAACCGCGATCGGATGCGCGATATCGTGGTGGAGCAGGAGACGCAAACGGTTTAGCAATTTGTAGGACCGAATTCATTCGGGAATCGGGCAGCGCGGCGTACCTAACAAACCGCGCCGCGTCCTTCGCAAGCAAGCCCCACAGTTTTTTGGATTGCCCCTAATCCGGAAGCAAGTTGAGATTTGGTGGGACCGAACTTGTTCGGGAAGGTCACGCCTCGGTTTATCTGAAATACCGCGTTGTTTGCCTTCCCGAATGAATTCGGTCCCACAGGGTCACCAAGGTCTGTGGGATTGCCCTCAACCTAGAATCTCCCACAGAATTTGCAGCCGACCACCCCTTTGGGAGTTCGCGCGCTTTCGAACTCCTTATCCGCGCCCTAAACGCACGACTGTCGAATAATGCAGAACGAATACCACCACCCCTACACACGCACACATCCACCAAAGCGTAGAACCGCCATAAGCACCGTATATCCACATACCTACGCTAGGACCGTAGAGTGAGTGCCCCAACCATGCCGCCGTGAATATCCCTAGGTATTTGCCCTTTTGACGAGATTCAGCACGTGCCAGGACTACCAGCGTCCAGACCGGAATCAACAGCAGCTCGGCAGCCGTAATGACCAACGTCGTCAAAACAGCCCACCCAATGTGATCGCCTGCATTTAGCAACAAGAACGCACCACCCAGCAAAACAATGCCTATCCGGGCAGCGGCAACCATCCCGTGGCGGTTGATTAGCCGAGTTACGGGCATCTGCAATATCACTACTAACACCGCATTCATTGAGAACAGATAAGCAATCCACTCCGGCCCAGCGTTGGAATGCTCGCGTAAAAACACCCCGAACGTACCGTACATTTGATCGAAAATGCCAAGTGCAAGAAGCTGCCCAAAGATAAAAATGAGAAATAACGTGTCTCTCCATGGGGAGCATACTGGTGCTGGAATTTCTTGCGGAGATTCTGTTGTGGCGCCTTTTGTATAACCCCACAGTAGCCCTGCGTATTTGTATGCGTAGCTCAGCAAAAAAAGACTGCCACATACATTGAGCGCTCCTTGGAACAGAAATACATACTCGTATCCGAAACTCACCAAGGTGCCCACAATAAGGCCAGCAGCGGCAATGCCAAGATTAAACACAACCCGATGCAGCCCCTGAACGTGAAGTTTAAGTTCTCGGGAACTGGCATCGGTAATTAGCCGCAAATTGACCGGGCGAAAGGCCCCATCGAAAACCCCAACCAGCGGCACAATAAGGAGTAAAACCGTCAAGGGCGGAGCCAGTGAAAATGCAGCGGAGAGCACACCGCTGCACAATAATGAACTCCCGGCGATCCACTGAGCATTCAAATACTCGGACAGCACCCCACTGGAGTAAGCACCAACAATGCACCCGGCCCCATAAGCCCCCATCAGCCACGCGATAGTTGTGAAATCAAAATTATAAACCTCGTAAAAAAACCGCGGCAAAAACAGCTTTAGGATGCCACCAGCGCTATTGCAGGCTGCGGCCAAAAGCTGAAGTTTTATAATTTTAGGAAGCTTTTCGAGCATATTATTACCGGAAAATATTTAAATAATATACACAGTACCCCCCCTGCAAATAGACATTTCAGGCACACTGCTATTCATTGAAAACGGCCGTAATAACTATACTACAGAGACAATAACGATCGATTGAGACCCAGTATTCTCAAAAGAATAATTTAAATCTATATACACTTTTTAAACATCGAGAACATCAGGCCTGACCCACATGCTTTTTTGTAGGAGGACTGTTACAGGGATTTCTACAAAGCCCGTAGGGGGAAAGGGAAATTTAGGCTCTAGTCCAAGAACCTTCTTAGTGCCGCTAAGAGTTTTTCATACAACGCGTCAACTTCAGGCGCTTTGCCTTTAGCACGCAGGCAGCCGTGGACCAGTCCCGCGCCCAGATAAAACTCGCTGGGTACGCCGGCGTTTTTCAAAGCCTTGTGATAGCAAACGCCGTCGTCACGCAGAGGGTCGTACTGCGCAACGGCGACAAACGCTGGCGCTAAAGCGCTGAATTCGGTGGCCATCAATGGCATCGCATAAGGCAGCTTTTCCTGGTCGCGATGGGTCAAGTACAACGCTCGGTAACACTCCAGATCATTACTGCTCAATAACGGCGCGTCGGCGCATTCACTTCGAGAGGGTAGGTCCGCTGCCCCGCCCAACCCTGGGTACAACAATGCCTGGCCTTTGGGCTGAGCCTCACCTGCGTCGCGCAGCGCTAAACACAGCGCGGCTGCCAGGTTGCCACCTGCACTGTCTCCAGCGATCGCAATCCGTTGCGGATCAACACCGAGTTCGCTCGACTGCTGCCGCACCGCGCGCCACACCGTCAGGCAGTCGTCGAACGCCGCCGGAAACGGAAACTCCGGCGCCAGCCGGTAATCCACGGCGATGATTATCGCGCTTAGATCGGCGGCCAATGCCGCTGTCAAAAAGTCATGGGACTCCAGATCGCCCACCACCCAACCGCCACCGTGCAGATAAACCACGCACGGCCAGCCATTTTCTGGCGCTGTACCGGCAGGTCGATAGCAGCGAACCGGCACACCGGCAACGGCAAGGTCGATCACACTGAGGCCCGCGGCCCGTTCGGGCGTGAAAGCCAGGCACATGCGCGAATACGCTTCGCGCATGCCATTGATACCAGGCTCTTGGGCGGTAAAGCTGAGGGTCAGCGCAACGAATTCGGCCATAGCTGGCGACAAACGATAGGGCGAGATCATACGAGCTCCAGCCCGCCCCACAACGGCGGAGGGGCTGGGCAAAAGGCGGGGCGTTAAGCGTTATTGGCCAAGGCTGAGTTGCAGGTTTTTAGCTGCGTCTTTGCCCTCGAACGTAGTCACACCGGCCAGCCAGCGCTGCACGTCTTCCGGGTGATCATGCAGCCATTGCTTGGCCACATCGTCCGGCGCCTTGCGGTCCATGATGGGCACCATCAGTTGGCTTTCCTGCGCGGCGTTGAATGTCAGATTGCTCAGCAGACGGCTGACATTAGGGCAGCGCTGAGCGTAGTCCGGCGCTGTCACCACCGACACCGTCGCGGCGCCTTCATTCGGACCGAACACGTCATCGCTGCCACTCAGGTACGCGATTTTCATGTTGATGTTCATTGGGTGCGGGGTCCAGCCCACAAACACCACCCACTCGTTGCGTTTGACGGCTCGCGAGACGGCGGCGAGCATGCCGGCCTCACCCGATTCCACCAACTGGAAACCGCCCAGGCCAAACTGGTTGCTGTCGATCATGGCTTTGATGTTGGAGTTGGCGCCGGTACCGGGCTCAATACCGTAGATTTTGCCGCCCAGTTTGTCTTTGAATTTTGCGATATCGGCGAAGGTTTTCAGACCACCCGCAGCGACATAATCGGGCACTGCCAAGGTCGCCTGTGCGTCATTCATGCTCGGTTTTTCGAGCACCTTGACTTGGTTAGCGGCTATAAACGGTGCGATGTTTTTATCCATGGCCGGCTTCCAGTAGCCGAGGAATATATCCAGACGCCCATCACGCATGCCGCCGAACACAATTTGTTGCGCCGCACTGGTCTGTTTGACCTCATACCCCATGTTCTTCAGCAGCACTTCGGCTACCGCACTGGTGGCGATTACATCCGTCCAGTTGACCACACCCATACGCACATTCTGGCAAGCCGCGGGCTCGGCCGCCATCAACGCGGAGCTGCTCAGCATCAACACACCACAACTGATATGACGGATAAATCTCTTCATGCGTGCTCCTTCGGGTTGGCTGTCTTTTTTTATGTAGAGTTATAGGCAGAGTTCAAGGAAGAGCTATGTGCAGATCGGCAATCGAACGCTGCCGTGGCGCACCAAATTACGCAGCACAGCGTCCTATAAAACGCCTCTATGCGACACGCATTTGCACCCTGGCGACATAGAGGGAGGCAAAACGCCATCGAGCATCCGTAGGCGCTAAATCAGCTTGTCGAGAGTAATCGGGAAGTCCCGAATTCGCTTACCGGTGGCGTGGTAGATGGCATTCGCGACAGCTGCTGCTACGCCACAAATACCAATCTCACCGACCCCTTTGGAACCCAGCGCGTTAACGACATCGTCTTGTTCTTCGACGAATATCACGTCGATGCTACCGATGTCGGCGTTCACCGGGATGTGGTACTCAGCCAAGCTATGGTTCATGGTGCGCCCAAGGTTATGGTCGGTCTGAGCCTCTTCATGCAGGGCCATGCCAACGCCCCACACCACGCCACCGAGAATCTGACTACGGGCTAACTTCGGATTGACCACACGCCCCGCCGCGACGGCACTCACCACTCGACTGACACGCACGCTGCCCAAGTCTTCATCGACCTGCACTTCAACGAACACCGCCGAATGCGTTGCGGTGGCGTAGGGTTTGCGTTTTTCTTCATCGGGTTTGGCGTCGACCTGTACTTCCAGTTGCTGGCCCGGCAGCCCGCGCACGATGTCCGCCAGCGACAATTGCTGTTCGCCGAAGCTCACGTACCCACCGGCCACATATAATTGTTCTGCCTGCGCCGAAGCAAACGCTGGGTTCGTCTCCCGCACTGCGTCCAGTAGCTTGCCGCGCAGTGCTTCACATGCCTGCTGCACCGCCGTACCGACCGAAGAAACGGTGAACGAGCCACCCTGCAATGGCGCGGTGGGCAGCGACGAATCACCCAACACAAAGGTGACGTTTTCCAGCGCCACTCCGGCGCTGGCCGCTGCGATTTGGGTCATCACCGTGTAAGTGCCAGTGCCAATATCGGTGGTCGCGCTGCTGACGGTGAGCTTGCCTTCGGCGTCGATCCTGGCCTTGGCGCTGGCCTTCATTTGCAACGATTCCCAGACACCGCCTGCCATGCCCCAGCCAATCAGTTGCCGACCTTTGCGCATACTGCGCGGCTCAGGGTTGCGCTGATCCCAACCGAAACGCTCGGCGCCTTGTGCATAACAGGCGCGTAATTCTTTGCTGGAATAGGGTTTGTCTTCGTTGCCGTTGCGCTCAGCGAAGTTCATCAGACGCAACTGCACCGGGTCGATGGCCAACGCACAGGCCAATTCGTCCATGGCGCATTCGAGGCCATTTACACCTAACGCAGCTCCCGGCGCACGCATGTCCAACGGCGTGTAGACGTCCAGCGACGCCAGTTTGTAGGTCAACTCGACGTTGTCGCACTTATAGAGCATGCCGCTCCACTCCACGACGTGCTCGGTGAAGTCTTCAAAACGCGAGGTCTGACCAATCGCATCGTGCCCCACCGCGACCAATCGGCCATTGGCAGCAGCCCCCAAGCGCAGCCGTTGCAGGGTACGTGGGCGGTAGCCGAAGGTGAACATCTGTTGGCGAGTCAATGTCACGCGCACCGAGCGCTTAAGCTCCAGCGCCGCCATCACCGCTAGCGGCAATTGATACTGCGGGCGCAAACCGGAACCAAAGGCGCCACCGACAAACGCCGCGAGAATCCGCACCTTGTCTTTTTCCAGACCGAACACTTTTTGAATGTAGCTTTGGCAGTTCTGCGGACCTTGGGTCTTGTCATGAATCTGCAAGCTACCATCGGCCTGATACAGCACTGTCGACGCGTGAGGTTCCATCGGGTTGTGGTACTCATTGGGCGTGCTGTAGCGAACATCAATGCTCAGCGCTGCACCCGCCAGCTCAGCCTTGAAATTGCCCCGTGGTTTGGGCGTTTCAGCCGGCGCGGTGTGAGCCTCGTCCTGTTCCGCCAGCAGATCGGTCTCATGTGGCTCGTAGGCGTATTCGATGCGCACCAATGAGCCAGCGTACCGCGCCAGCTCCAGGGTATCGGCAACCACCAGCGCCAACGGTTGACCGCTGTACAACACACGATCGTTGTACAGCGGGCGAAACGACGACCCCTCAGCGGAGTCAGCGTCTTCATAATCTTTGTCGTAACTGGCGAGCTTCGGTCGATTGGTATGATCCAGAACCATCATCACACCCGGCACCTTCAGCGCCGCTGAGGTGTCGATGTTGATCACCCGACCTTTGGCGATGGTGCTGGAGACCACACTGCCATGCAGCAAACCAGCTTCGGGAAATTCACCTGCATACCGCGCTTGACCCGTGACTTTGAGCAGACCGTCGACACGGTCCAGTGACTGACCCATAGGATTAATAGTGGTATTCATCGGGCGCGCCCTCCTGCAGCGGCATCGCTCAGGGCGCGAATGATCGCGCGACGTGCCAGTTTGATTTTGAAGCCGTTGTGTTCCAGCGGTGTGGCGTGTTGGAGCAATGCATCTGCAAGCGCAGCGAAGTGATCAGCCGACGCCGCCTTACCAATTAACACGCCCTCAGCCTCCTGATCACGCCATGGTTTGTGCGCAACGCCGCCCAGCGCCACCCGGACATCGGTCACGATGTCGCCATCCATTTCCAGCGCCGCCGCGACGGACACCAAAGCAAACGCGTACGAGGCACGGTCACGAATTTTCAAATAGTTGCTGTTGGCGGCGAACCCTTGGGCAGGCAACTCGACAGCGGTAATCAATTCATCATCAGCCAACTGGTTATCGCGCTCGGGGTGTGCGCCTGGCAAACGATGAAAATCAGCAAATTCGATGGTCCGCTCGCCAGAACGTCCTTGCACATGGACCACCGCGTCCAGGGCCAACAAGGCCACGCACATGTCGGACGGATGGGTGGCGACGCATTCATCGCTGGCACCAAAGATCGCGTGAATCCGATTCAAACCATCGCGCGCAGGGCAGCCACTGCCGGGTTCACGTTTATTGCAAGGCACCGTCGCGTCATAGAAGTAGTAACACCGGGTGCGTTGCAGCAGGTTGCCGCCGGTACTGGCCATGTTACGCAACTGCGGCGATGCTCCGGCTAGTAGCGCTTGGGAGAGCAACGGGTAGCGCTGCTCTATTTGCGGGTGCCATGCCAAGTCAGCATTGCTGACCAAGGCACCGATCAACACACCGCCACTGGGCGTTTCACGAATGTCACCCAAGGGTAGCCCGGTGATGTCGATCAAATGCTCCGGGCGTGCGATGTTTTCTTTCATCAAGTCCAACAAATTGGTGCCGCCGGCAATAAAGCGCGTTGCGGGACCTGCCAGGTTGATTGCCTGGGAGACGTCGTTGGGTTTGCTGTAGTTAAACGGATTCATTCGTCAGCACCTCCGTATTGGACGACGGGGTGCTGAGCGCGCAGTTGTGGCAAGGTTTCTTCAACGGCCGCGAGAATATTGCTGTACGCACCACAACGACAGAGGTTGCCGCTCATCAGTTCCTGGATCTCGGCGCTGCTATTGCCGCGGCCTTCGCTGGCGAGGCCCACCGCAGAGCAAATCTGCCCCGGCGTGCAATATCCGCACTGAAATGCGTCATGTTTAATGAAGGCCTGCTGCAGCGGGTGCAGTTGATCGCCTTGGGCCAAGCCTTCGATGGTGGTCAGCTCGGTGCCATCGCACATGATCGCCAGCGTCAGGCAAGCGTTGATGCGCTTGCCGTCGCGCAGCACAGTACAGGCGCCACATTGACCATGATCGCAGCCTTTTTTGGTGCCGATCAGGTCGAGTTGGTCGCGCAGCAAGTCGAGCAGCGTAGTCCACGGTTGCACATCAAGCTGCCGAGTTTGGCCATTAAGGGTCAGACGGATCGCGTGGCCAGCGAAATCCGGTTGGGTAGTCACGCTCATGGAAACCTCACGGTAGGTAGCTTGCAGCGCAGTTTTCTGCGTCTTAGTTTTACGACTTCGTGAGGTTCGCAACGTTCAGGGTGGGGTGATGGGGTGTCTTCGTGTGTCAGGTAAACCGCGTCATGGCCTTCGCGAACAAACTCGCTCCCACCGGATTTTGGATACATCCAGATTCAGCGCCAGGCAAAGACTCTGTGGGAGCGAACTTGTTCGCGAAAGGGTCAATGTGGTGCAGCGGTCAGCCCAACAGTTTCAAAACCGCCGCCCGCTTGCCCTTCCCACACAACACATCAACCAGCACCAGCGCAAACTCCAGCGCCGCAGTCGAGCCTTGAGCTGTAATGCAGTTGCCATCCACCACCACCGGCTGATCAACAAACACACAACCTGACAGCCGATTACTGACCTCGGGATGACACGTCATGCGTCGCTGTTTAAGCACGCCGTAAGCTTGCAGCGCCACCGCAGGGGCCTCGCCGATGGCGGCATAAAAAAGCCCGGCCTTTGCTTGTTCTGCCAAACGCTGAGCCAACGGTTGATGCGCCGCCAAGTGCTCGACACCAGGCATGCCACCGGGCAGCACGATCAAATCAAAGGTCTGCGCCAACACATCGACCAGCATCGCATCGGCGGTCAAACGTGTGCCACGTGCGGCCGTCAGCATGCGCCGTGACTCGATGCTGGCGACGACCACCTCCACTTCGGCGCGGCGCAATACATCAATCAAGGTCACGCTTTGCAGGTCATCAATACCATCCGCGACGGCAATCAAGGCTCGTTGAGTCATCTAAAACCCCTTCACAGTAATCCTGAGAGTTTAGTTAGCTTTTATGACTTGAGCATGGTCGCCAGCAGATAAGCTGGATGGCCGATTTCATGCATGCTTTGCGTTGAACATCTGCCAGCAGCCATCCACTCGGGCTGCTGGTATGATGCGCGGCTTTTTCCGACACACAGAAAATCTACAGGCGTAATCAGCAGCCTGTGCTTTGCTGTTTTAGTCGATACATTTACGGCGCAGGATGCGTCATGGGGAGCTAGACATGCTGGAAAGGCTGTTCCAACTCAACGCACACAATACGAATGTGCGCACCGAGATTCTCGCGGGCGTCACCACCTTCCTGGCCATGGCCTACATCCTGTTCGTCAACCCGAGCATTCTCGGCGACACCGGCATGGACAAAGGCGCT
>NZ_JAMFRV010000783.1 GCF_026224925.1 Pseudomonas sp.
AATACGGCGGCAGCGGCGGGCCTCTAGCACCGAGCCAATAAAGGACTTTGCGCAGCGGCGGCCTCGGTAAACTCCTTCAGCCAACGCAAGACATCGACTGCCTCCCAACGTGCAGGATCGTAGAGCGCGTAAAGCAGGCCCTGATACCCGACCACGTCTAGCTGACGGTGATAACCCGCACGTTGAAACAACGCTTCGATTTCAGCGAAGCAGGTATTGAAATGCACTTTGGTAAAGGGGGTTTTACCCTCGGTGACCAAACCGTCCATGCGCAGCTCTAACACGGCCTCGCTGACCACCTCGACCGACATCCGATTTACGCTGTTTTTCAGTTGTTCGACATTGATCATATCGGTTGCTCTCTGTGTGTTCTTTGCATTCGTTCAATCGCAATGGGGCTGCGTTGTCAACTGCCGGGTTGTATCAGCCTGCGCTGCGCACAACCCAAGCAGCAAACTACCGATGACTGTGTTGATACGTGGTAGCGACCGACTGACTGTACATGCATACAGTAAACGAATTGGCACCCGCTGACCATTGGATTGTCATCAGCGGGCGACCGGAGGGAGAGAAGGAGAGAGGAAGGCCCAACCGCGCTGTCTCGCAGCAAACTAGGTTACCGCAAAAAATCCACCACCTGATCAGCATCGAACGGCCAATCCAGTTCCGCGCCGGTATCGATACGCCGTAGCACAGGTATGCGCAGACCGTATTCGTCATACAGTGCTTCCCGCTCACCGATGTCGATCAGCTCGACCATTAAACCGTGCTCTACCAATGGCAGTAGCTCGGCTTCGGCGACTTCACACAAGTGACACCCGAGGGTGCCGAACAGTTGGCATTCAGGAGGCATAGGTGCACCTTTCACAGGACCTTGGACATGAGAAAGGCTCTATTTTATGCCACAGTTTCCGAGCGCGTCGAGGTCAATCCAGCACACTGTTTTCAATCCTGACTCACCGACCCGATCTTGTGAATCGACAGGTCCGCACCGTAATACTCTTCCTCTTGGCTCAAGCGCAGCCCGGTGATCATCTTAATCGCGCCATACACCAGGAAACCGCCCAGGAGCGCCACCACGACACCGGCCGCGGTGCCAAGCAGTTGGCTGATGAGGCTGACTCCGCCCAAACCGCCCAATGCTGTTTGGCCAAAGATCCCGCACGCTACCCCGCCCCAGACACCGCACAGCCCGTGCAGCGGCCAAACCCCAAGAACGTCGTCGATTTTCCAACGCACTTGTGCCGCCGTAAAACACCAGACGAACAACGCGCCGGCGATCAGCCCGGTGATTAAAGCGCCCACCGGGTGCATCAAATCCGACCCTGCACAAATAGCCACAAGACCCGCCAGTGGCCCGTTGTGTAAAAAGCCTGGATCGTTACGCCCGATGATTAAAGCGGCAACGGTACCGCCGACCATCGCCATCAACGAGTTGACCGCCACCAGCCCGCTGACATTCTCCAGCGTCTGCGCGCTCATGACATTAAAGCCGAACCAACCCACGATCAGAATCCACGACCCCAGCGCCAGAAACGGGATACTCGACGGTGGGTAGGCGACCAGTCGCCCTTCCCGATAGCGCCCGTTGCGTGGTCCCAGCAACAATACCGCTGCCAGCGCCAGCCAGCCACCCATGGCGTGAACTACCACTGAACCGGCAAAGTCGTGAAAGCTGGCGCCGAAGCTCTTCAATAACCAGGCTTGCACGCCAAAATTGCCGTTCCAGACAACGCCTTCAAAAAAAGGATAAACAAATGCCACAATCAACACTGTTGCGCACATCTGTGGCGCGAATCGAGCGCGCTCCGCGATGCCCCCGGAAATAATCGCGGGTATTGCTGCGGCGAAGGTCAGCAGGAAGAAAAACTTCACCAGCCCGTAGCCATGGTCAGCGCTTATCACTGCCGCGGGCTGCAGAAAAGTCACACCATAGGAAATCCAATAGCCTATAAAGAAATACGCGAGCGTCGACATAGCGAAATCGCTGAGAATCTTGGATAACGCATTCACCTGATTCTTATGGCGAACAGTTCCGACCTCGAGAAATGCAAACCCGGCATGCATAGCCAAGACCATCACGGCGCCGAGTAATATAAAGACGGTATTTGAGCTTTGGACCAAATGGTCCACCGCAGTGTGTAAATTTTCCATCGATGGGCAGGCCTGCAAAGATTTTGAAAAGCACCAAAACGGTTCAGCCCGCATTTGCGTGCACCTAAACGGAGCCAGTCTGTAATCAGAGCTTTGAGGCATGTACCGATTTGGCGCGGGCGAATTAGGCGAGCAATAATCCGTAAGGGTGTTTTCTAACGTTTTTAGTGTGAGCGTCAGGTCCGGGGGCCGTTCTACCCCCCGCCTTCGCCCTTATTAAGCGCATCTACCCTCCGTGGCGCACCACATGGAAGCAAAACCTGTACCACATAAGGTTCACCGGCAAATGCTGAATGAAATGAACCTTCGGCAAACCGATAGACTCGAAACATCGCAAGCCACTAAATGGAGATAACCAATGGCCCGCACTACAGCGCAGAACGCTCAGGAAATACTGATGGCTGATTTTCAGACTCTGGTCAACGACACTGAAAAGCTGCTCGCCCACACCGCGACGCTGGCCGGTGATC
>NZ_JAMFRV010000784.1 GCF_026224925.1 Pseudomonas sp.
GCGTTTGATTCGATTTCGATCAAGTTGCCTCAAGCTGACGAAAGCTTGCTGCTGGATGCCCTGACCCAATTGGTTGTGCAGCACGGTATTTTACGGGTCAAAGGCTTCGCAGCAATTCCGGGCAAACCCATGCGTTTGCTGATTCAGGGTGTCGGCACCCGCTTCGACAAGCACTTTGACCGTGCATGGCGCGCCGATGAAGAGCGTGCGACCCACCTGGTGCTGATCGGTCAAGAACTCGACGCAACCGTGCTCGAAGCTCAACTGCGCGCAGCGGTTGCTGGCTGACCCATGCATTTACTGAGAACCCAGCCCGGCGGATTTGTCCCGGACGATAGCATTGCGGATTTGGGCCAAACCCCGGCCGAGCTGGTGATTCTCTGTAGCGGCGACTCGCACTTGGCGTTGCTGGCTGAAGCGGCGCAACAGTTGCCCGACGATTATCCAAGCCTGCGTTTGGCCAACCCGATGCAAGTGCAAAACCACGCTTCAGTGGATATGTACGTCGATCAGGTGCTACGGCATGCCAAGGTCATCCTGATTTCACTGCACGGTGGCATTGGTTATTGGCGTTACGGCGTCGAGCGGCTGGTGCAACTGGCTGAGCGCGGTGTGAAGCTAATTCTGGTGCCGGGCGATGACCGTCCGGACCCGGAGCTTAGTGGCTTGAGCAACGTGTCCGCGCAAGAGGGTGAGCGGCTTTGGCACTTCTTGCGTCAAGGCGGCATGTATAACGCGCTGGAGTTATATCGCTGCCTGGCCAGCTGTTGGCTGGAGCGGGATTATCCTTGGGAAGAGCCGGCGACTCTGCCACGCACCGCTATTTACCATCCGCACAAAGCCAATGCCGACCTAAGTGATTGGCAAACAGAGTGGCAGGCATCTCAACCTGTTGTGGGCCTACTGTTTTACCGATCTCATCTGCAAGCGGCCAACACCGGTTTTATCGACGTGTTTTGCGCTCGCTTGCAGGCTCAAGGACTCAACCCATTACCCATCGCGGTTGCCAGTTTAAAAGAAGCCGGTTGCCTGACCGTGGTCGAAGACCTGTTCGATCAGGTCAGCGTCGAATTGATTCTAAACACCACCGGCTTCGCTCAGTCGAGTCCTGAGTCGCCGCACCTGCGACCGTTTCGACGCAGCGTGCCGGTGATTCAAGCGATTTGCGCGCAGGACAACGAACCCGCCTGGCGGGCCAGCGAACAAGGTTTGGGCGCGCGGGACTTGGCGATGCACATCGCTTTGCCTGAGTTGGACGGACGCATCATCAGCCGCCCGATCAGCTTCAAAGACTTGGCGTGGTACAGCGAGCGCAGCCAGTCGGACGTAGTCTGTTATCGCGCTCAGCCTGAGCGCATGGATTTTGTCGCGGAACTGGCGCGGCGTTGGGTCGATTTGGCGCGGCTGCCGAATCAGCAAAAGCATGTTGCGCTGATCCTCGCCAATTACCCGACTCGTGACGGTCGCATCGGCAACGGTGTCGGTTTGGACACGCCCGCTGCGGCGCTCAATATTTTGCGTGCCATGCAGGCTGAAGGGTATCCATTGGCGCCGTTGCCAGAGAGCGGCACGGCCTTGATTCATGCGCTGCTGGGCGGCGTGACCAACGATCTTGAAACCATCGACCAGCGTCCTTGCGCGCAAAGCATGGCGTTGGACGATTATAGGGCCGCATTTAATCAGCTGCCGCTGGCGAATCAGCACGCGGTGATCGCACGTTGGGGCGCGCCGGAGACTGACCCGATGTTTCGTTCTGGGCGAATGATGGTAGCTGGACTGCGCTTTGGCATGACCTTCGTTGGAATTCAGCCAGCCCGTGGTTATCAAGTGGACGCCAGCGCGGTGTATCACGACCCGGATCTGGTACCGCCCCATGGTTATCTGGCGTTCTACTTCTGGTTGCGTAACGTGTATGGCGCCCATGCGGTGATTCACGTGGGCAAGCATGGCAATCTTGAATGGCTGCCGGGCAAAGGTGTAGGTCTGTCAGAGACGTGCTGGCCGGACGCGGTGCTGGGCGCGATGCCGAACATCTACCCGTTTATCGTCAACGATCCGGGTGAAGGCGCTCAGGCCAAACGTCGCACCCAAGCGGTGATCATCGACCACCTGATGCCGCCGTTGACCCGAGCTGAAACCTATGGCCCATTGCGCGACCTGGAAGTACTCGCTGACGAGTTCTATGAAGCGCAGTTGCTCGACCCGCGTCGCGCCCGCGAACTGCAGCGCGACATCCTCAAGCTGGTGCGCGAGACACACATTGACCGCGAATTGCAATTGAGTGAGCAGCTCGACAGCGAAGCGGATGCGGGCGTCTGGTTGCCGCGCCTGGACACGTACCTATGTGACCTCAAAGAGTCGCAGATCCGCGATGGTCTTCACGTCTTCGGGGAATCACCCAGCGGCCGATTGCGCATCGACACCTTGCTGGCGTTGTTGCGCATTCCGCGTGGTGATGGGCGCGGTGCTCAATCGAGCCTGTTGCGCGCCCTGAGCAAATCATTCGAGTTGGGGTTCGATCCGCTAAATTGCGAGCTGTCCGAGCCTTGGATCGGGCCTCGACCTACGGCGTTACTCGACATCAGTGCAGAACCATGGCGCACAGCGGGTGATGCTCGGGAGCGACTGGAATTCTATGCAGCCTGGTTGATCGAACAGGTATTAGGCGGTGTTTCTGTATCTATTCTGACTAAAAACAACGAGTTGTCGCTTATTCTTCAAGCGTTAAGTGAAGTTGTAGCGCCGCGCTTGGATGCGTGTGGGCCGGCAGAGATGCAGGGATTATTGGATGCATTAAGCGGTCAGTTCGTCCCTGCAGGACCCAGCGGTGCGCCGAGTCGCGGTCGCCTGGATGTACTGCCGACGGGGCGCAACTTCTTCTCGGTGGACGTTCGAAATCTACCGACCACCACCGCGTGGCGCATCGGTTTTCAGTCGGCAAACCTCTTGCTGGAGCGCCATCTGCAGGACCACGGCGATCACTTGCGTCAGTTGGGTTTGTCGGTGTGGGGCACTGCAACCATGCGCACCGGCGGTGACGATATCGCCCAGGCCATGGCGCTGATGGGGGTGCGCCCGGTGTGGGCCACCGGTAGCCAGCGGGTCGACGATTTCGAGATTTTGCCGTTAAGCCTGCTTGATCGGCCTCGGGTGGACGTAACGCTGCGGGTCTCAGGTTTCTTTCGCGATGCGTTCTCTAACCTTATTCGGCTGTTCGACGCGGCAGTGCAAGCCGTCGCGGCGCTTGATGAACCGGATGAGCTGAACCCGCTGGCAGCCAAGGTTCGGGAAGAGCGTAAACGCTTTGAAAGCGAAGGTTTAACCGGCGACGACGCTGCGCGCCAGGCTGGCTGGCGTATCTTCGGCGCCAAACCCGGTGCGTATGGTGCCGGTGTACAGGGTGCTATTGACGGGCGCTTATGGCAAACCCGTGATGATCTGGCCGAGGTTTATTTGAATTGGGGTGGCTACGCGTACGGCGTGGCGGATGAGGGTACGCCTGCCCGCGAGCGGTTCGCGCAACGCTTGGGGCAGGTTCAAGCCGTGCTGCAAAATCAGGATAACCGCGAGCATGACCTGCTCGACTCCAATGACTATTACCAATTCCAGGGCGGGATGCTGGCTGCCGTGGAAAGCCTCAGCGGCCAGCAGGCTGCAAGCTACCATGGCGACCACAGTCAGCCGGATTTGCCGAAGATTCGTACCCTCAAAGAAGAGCTGAATCGGGTAGTACGTTCCCGTGCGGCCAACCCGAAATGGATCGAAGGCGTCAAGCGCCACGGCTACAAAGGTGCGTTTGAGATGGCCGCTACGGTGGACTTTTTGTTCGCCTTCGACGCTACCACGCAGTTGATCGATGATCACCAATACGCATTGCTGGCCGATGCGTACCTACTAGATCCGTCGACCCGACAGTTTATAGAACAGCACAATCCGGATGCCCTGCGCGACATGACCGAGCGGATGCTCGAAGCCCAGCAGCGGGGGCTGTGGCAAGAGCCCGGTGACTACCGCGAAGCGCTGGAAAACCTGCTGCTGGACATAGAAGAAAACTGATGATTTTTGAGAGCCGCCCATGAGCGATATTGCGCATTTTCCCTTGGCCGCGGTGGTTGGCGCCGACGAACTTAAGCTGGCCCTGTGCCTAACGGCGATTGACCCGAAAATCGGCGGGGTGTTGATCGAGGGGCCGCGTGGCATGGCCAAGTCGACCCTTGCACGGGGCTTGGCCGATTTGCTTGCCAGTGGACAATTCGTCACCTTGCCGCTGGGTGCTACCGAAGAGCGCCTGGTGGGCACACTAGACCTGGATGCCGCACTCAGCGAAGGTAGGTCGCAGTTTTCCCCCGGGGTCCTGGCCAAGGCTGACGGCGGGGTGCTGTATGTCGATGAGGTCAATCTGCTGCCCGACCATTTAGTGGATGTATTGCTGGACGTCGCGGCCAGCGGGGTCAATGTGGTGGAGCGCGACGGTATTTCCCATCGTCACCCTGCACGGTTTGTATTGATCGGCACCATGAACCCTGAAGAAGGTGAGTTGCGCCCGCAACTGCTTGAGCGTTTTGGTTTAAATGTAGTGTTGAGTGGTCAAACAGCGCCTGCCGAGCGCGGGCAGATCATTCGCCGCCGTCTGGATTTCGACAGTGATCCAGAAGCGTTCTGTGCGGTCTGGACCCCGCAACAGGAGGCGCTGAAGCAGCGCTGTGAACAGGCGCGGGCGCTGCTGCCAAGCATTCCGCTGGATGACCAATCGCTGGCGCAGATCACCGAGCGCTGTTTCGCTGCGGGTGTCGATGGCCTGCGTGCAGATTTGGTTTGGCTGCGGGCTGCGCGGGCGCATGCGGCATGGCGCGGGGCATGGGGAATAATTGACGAAGATATTAATGCGGTAGCGGAATTTGCCTTGCGTCATCGTCGGCGTAACCCGCCGCCTAGCGAGGCATCTGCACCAGCGCCACCCGAGCAAAATCAACCTGCTGACCCGTCCGCGAGTGACATGCCGAAAAGTGCCGGGCAGGGCAGTTGGGGGGCGTTACCCGCGCAAGCCGTACCGATCGGCCAGCGCCGTGATGTGCCGAGCTGGCCAAAAAAGCCTTAGGCATCCGCCCTCGTGCCACGCTGAGGGCGGATGCCACGCCCCGAGCGGGTAGCTTATTGGGTGGCAATCGCGGTGGTTTGAGCGCCGGAGTCGATGGCAGTATTCGCTGGCTGCCGACCCTGTTGCGTGGCCGCCCCAAGACCGCTAAAGATCTGGTTCGTACGCCGCGCACCCGGCGTCCTCAGGAATTGTGGCTGGTGATCGTCGATGCCTCCGCCTCTACCCGGCGCCATCACGCGTTAAGTCATGCCAAAGGGCTATTGAGCCAATTATTTGATGACGCTTACCGGCGTCGCGTGCGACTGGCATTGTTGACGGCAAGCGGCAACTCGCCGCGCTGGCAACATCAGGGCCTAAAAGCCTCCGCCAGTTTGCAACCGTGGCTCGACGAATTAGGGGCCGGGGGCGGAACGCCACTTTTTGCTGCACTGGAGCAGGCTGGTCACTGGTTGGCTCTGCGGCAAAAGCAACACCCGGTTGAGCAGCAACGGCTTCTAGTGCTCACTGATGGCCGGGTAAAGGAAATTCCAGTGCTGGTCAGGCTCGAATGCCCAAGCCTACTGATTGACATAGAGTCGGGCCCCATCCGCCTGGGCAGGGCCCAGCAACTGGCTACCGCGCTAGGGGCGGACTATTGCCATATCGACAGTCTGTAGGCTTACTTCAAGCAGGCATGGTCCACGGCTTCAAATCATACCCACCTTGACTGATTTCTGCCCGCGCCTGCTCCAGCAGACTTTCCAGCTGCGCAGGGTCACGGTAAGCGCTGCTCGGGATTTGTTTGCGACCAATGCGGGTGTTAGTGCGGTCAATAACAGTCAGGCTTAGTTCGCCGTTACCGTCTTGTGGGGCCCAAGCGACGCATTGAAAAGGTTCGAATGCGTGACCAGCGATCAAAAGTGCTTCGTTAAAGCGCAGTGGGGCGTTCATGGGGTGTTCCTCTCTGTGCCCGAGAAAGTTTAATCACCGTCGGTGGGCTTACCGTTCGGCTGGTTACTTGTACTGATGACGTGAGGGGTGGTGTAAGTCACAACTCGGTGTAAAAAAATAATAAATGACTGTTTCATCTGTGAGCGCCTGCGGCCGCGTATCTCCGGGCAGATAGCCTGTTAAAACTCATAAGGGGCGACAACGGATACCCCGACACCCTTCAATTTTAGTCAGGTTTGGATATATACATATTCCCAAACAGTATAAACGCGCGTCAATGTTTTGCTACTGTTACATCCGGGCCTGCCAACATACTGTTTCATAAAGATTTATATAAATTGGCGTCAAGGAATATCTATGCATGAATCGGCTCCACTGCGTCGCCTGTTGGTAGTAGATCCTTGCGACGATTGTCATCGTTTGATCCCCTATTTGCGTGATGCAGGTTGGGGCGTGGACAGCAGTACTTTGGAGTTGGCAAGCGAGCGGACATGTGACGTCGGTCTGCTGCGGCTCATGCCTTATCACGTTGAACACCCTGAAGCGGTCAAGGAATTAATCACCCGCAGCCACACCGAATGGATCGCGGTTGTCAGTCCCGAAGACCTTCGTCGGCAGCAATTCGGCGATTTTGTGTGCGAGTGGTTTTTTGATTTCCACACCTTGCCGTTCGACGTTTCCCGAGTTCAAGTCACGCTCGGGCGCGCGTACGGCATGGCACGCTTGCGGGGGCAAGGGGCAATTCAGGTCCGTGAGCTGGAACATGAGTTACTGGGTGAAAGCCGGCCGATTCGAGAATTGCGCAAACTGCTGAGTAAGTTGGCCCCCACAGAGTCTCCGGTATTGATTCGTGGCGAAAGCGGCACCGGCAAAGAGCTGGTCGCACGTACTTTGCATCAGCAATCCCATCGCAAAGGCAAACCGTTCATTGCGATCAACTGTGGCGCAATTCCCGAACACCTTATTCAGTCCGAGTTGTTTGGGCATGAAAAAGGTGCGTTCACCGGCGCCCATCAGCGCAAGATCGGGCGCATAGAAGCGGCCAATGGTGGCACGTTATTTCTTGATGAAATCGGCGATTTGCCGTTGGAGTTGCAAGCCAATCTGCTACGGTTTCTGCAGGAAAAGCACATTGAGCGGGTAGGTGGAAGGGAACCGATTTCAGTCGACGTTCGCGTACTGGCCGCTACCCATGTAGACCTCGAATCGGCTATTTCCCTTGGCAGGTTCCGCGAGGACCTGTATTACCGGCTGAACGTGTTGCAAGTCGGTACCGCGCCATTGCGCGAGAGGCACGGTGATCTGGCGATGCTGGCCAACCACTTTGCCCATTTCTACAGCCAGGAAACAGGTCGTCGTCCGCGCAACTTCAGCCAGGATGCACTGGTTGCCATGGGCAAGCATGACTGGCCGGGTAATGTACGTGAATTGGCCAACCGGGTTCGACGCGGCCTGGTGTTGGCCGAAGGACGACAGATCGAAGCGGTGGATCTCGGCTTAGTGGGTCAACACGAAACTATCAGTACCATGGGCACCTTGGATGACTACAAGTCTCGGGCCGAGCGACAGGCGCTGTGTGATGTGCTTACCCGACACAGCGATAACCTTAGCGTTGCCGCTAAGGTGCTGGGCGTATCGCGGCCGACGTTTTATCGGTTGCTGCACAAACATCAGATTAGATGAACGCCTTGATCCATAATAAAAAGCCCGCGTTGATCGCGGGCTTTTTTATCAGGCGGTTGCTGGGACGTCAGAAGTAATACGGAAACTTGAGGCTGAATGTGAAGTCTGGCGCATCGTTGGTAAGGCCAACAGAGAGATTGGGCACGACGGTGAGTTTGTCGGACACCGCCATGGTCATGCCAATGTTGAAGTAGCCTGCGTTGGCATCGCTATTACTGATCGTCTGCCAACCTGCACCGTCCTGGTTGACCTTACTTTTCATCGCGATCAAGTCAGACACCGAGAACGACATGCTCATCTTCTCGTTCAAGGCAAATGCTATCCCTGCACCGATTTGGAACGTGTCGCCCAACTTAACCTTGCCTGGCACTTTTATCCCTTCCGTCGGGCTGATGTCGCCGAACGAATTCTGCATGTTGTAGGTGTACGCGATGCTGCCGAACAACACCGCAGGGTCAATGGTTTTAATCAACGAGAGCCCTGGCGTAATTGACCAGACCCCATTACCGGTTGGCAAACTTTGGGGCGTCGACAGGTTGTCGTTACTGCTCGACTGTTGCAACTTGATGCCATACGGGTCTTTGCCGGTAGGTGCTTTAACCCTCAGAGTAAAAATCGCGTCAGGTCTATTGGCTGTCTCATCCAGAAATTTATAAGCGACCCCTACGTTGATGTCGCCCACCATAGGGTTGCGTTTGACGTCGACCTCGGAAATGTCGGTGGTCGAGTTTCCGGCGCCGGCGGATGAGTAAGTGGTATCACGGTAGATCACAGGTACATTGAGGTCGAGCTGCCAACGCTGATCGAAGTTGTAGCGGCCGGTTAAATCCAGGGTCCAGTTATCGGCTTTGACTTGGTCCACACCGATGCTGCCAAGGAATATCGAATCCAGCGCGAGAAAACCATTGAGTATCAACTGATGGGTATCGTAGTGGGTGTACGTGAGTCCCGTTTCAAGGCTGAATTTACCACCGCCGAAGAATCCACTGGCTTCGTCGTACAGGTTGGTCACGCTTTGCGCCGGTGCCGAATCATCTTTTAGTGATTGGCCGTAAGAACTGCTAGAGGTTGACCCCGACACGCGGGCGTCGCTGCTGGCTGTGGACACGGTACTGCCATTGTTGGCGGGGGTCGCCGGTGAGCGTACCAGCCGTTTAGGCTGCTGCGTGGCTGGTTGGTCTTCGACTTGGCGAACCCGTTGCTCAAGCACCATCAATGCTTTTTGCTGCACGTCATAACGTTGTTTCAGTTCAAGAAGCTCTTGTTTCAATGTGTCTACATCGGCGTCTGTCGCCGCCTGAACACAGGTCACCGGTAACAGCGTACTCAAACAAATAACCGCACGAAACGAGAACGATCTATACATGGCAGAGCCTTCCGTGTTTGTCTTTTTTATGAGACAGAGCATAGATCAATAACCGAGAGAACGGAGGCCCTTTAATTGCTCCAAGTTATTATTCAACGAGCTTGCGGAAGGCAGATCGTTTCGTAGCACAATATTCAGTTGCGTCAAGTTTTGAACTTGGTTTCCCGCGCCGATCAAATTGACTGCCTGGGTGACGCCGCCCGAAGCAATACGTTGTAAGGCATCCCCCTGATTATTAGTGGCCTGAATTGCCAGTTGCACGCCACCGTTCACCGATGACACCGACAGTGCGCCCACGCCATTACTGCTGCTCACCGTCGAACCACTGCTCAGCAGTTGACCCTCATTCGTCGCCACTGTCGGTACTTGACCGTTTTGCTGAACATTGATGTCGACGTTATTGCTGGAACTGTTGCCATCGCCGGCGGTACGGGTGCTTTGTGCCACGCCCTGAATGGTGTTCAATCCTGCGCCACCGGTAATTGAGCCACTGCCATTAACCGGTGCAGCGCCATTGCCCTTTTGATTGATCAACGAAACGTAAAATTGCGGATTGATAGTATGTTGTTGAACTTGCAAGGTGGTTTTGGCGCCGAGTACATCGCCCGCTGCATTTTGCCAGGTGCTGGTCATCGTCATCCCGAAATAAACGATACGATCCGGCATGACGTAACGCCCGCGTAATAGCGCCAGTTCCTGATCCTTAAGTTCGATCGGTTGAAATATCGATGCGGCATGTGTTGGCAGGCTAACGACCAGGCAAGTGGCAGCTAACCAATGATAAATATTCATGTTTTGCTCCCTGTACCCTTTTTCTTATTAGAAGAGCTCTTGGAAAACCTATTAAAAGAAATCACTTTTCATAAAACCGAACTCCAACAACTCAGCATCCCTCACTGGCTTGAATGTATCGACGCGGCCTTTGGCTGTGATCGGCAGCGGCGGGTCGAGCAGGGCGTTGCTTTTGTCATAGCCCGAGCCAATGACAGCGAAAATAATTCCGTTCCAACCTTTAGCGAAATCCTCACGTGAATAGCGCTTGTGACCCAGTACCGGGTCCCCGATGTACACCCAATCTTTTACTGCCTTTTGCATTACCACGAAGTGCTTGTAGCCACGAATGTCCATCAACACCACCACCGGAATAGTCAGGCGGTCCAGGCTGTCCGCCGGGATTCGATAGCCCCGGGCACGCATGCCAATACTCTCCACATAGCGTTTCATATCGAGCATGGAGAAGCCTTGAGTGCGCACCAGGTTTTGGTCCGCAGTCACGAGCATGCCTTCAATTAATTGATTTTCGGTGACATCAAGCCAGTAGGCTTGACGCAGTACCGTGGCCAACGCGGCAGCGCCACAGCTGAAATCGGTCTTCTGTTCCACCAAATCGCTAAAGCGACGTTCGCGAATACTTTGCACGTGTTTATAAACGAGGTTTGCACCGGGCAACCCAGGGACCGCCATTTGGCCAGCTTGGGTAAGTTCTGCGAGGAATAGCAGGCAGAAAAGGGCGATTTTGCACATGGTTTTACGCCTTAGCCTTGGCGGCTATGTGAACAAATAGAGCGTCAACCCAACCAAAAAACGGGGTCCTCGAAAAGGACCCCGTTCTTGGGCGCTTACATGCAGGTTTTGCAGCCAGCCGCGATGGATAGCGAGTTGCTTTGTTGGTTGCCGATGCCTGCCGATACGTTGGCGCCGACGTTACCCGACACGCCGTTCAGCGAATTGCTCAGCGATGCGCTGTTAATCACAGGGTTTGCCCAACCACTCGGGGTCAATACCTGATAAGTCGCCACGCCGCTCAGCTCGACAGTGCCGCTTTCGGTAAAGGCCAGTTTGTCTTTGTTGCTGCGGTCATTCCCCCAGCCATGGTTCTCGTTATTAGCCACAGTTCCTTCGCCCGTACCCTTGTAGGAGCCTTTGACGTCAACGGTGTCTTTTAGGGTGACTTTGTCGTAGGTCTGGGTGGCGTAGTTGCCAACGGCGGTGCCGCTGGACGTCTGGTTTGCCGACGCTGATGCCGACGCGACCCGACCGCCAGACACTGCAATCGCCAAGTTGTTTTTCTGTTGGTTGAAGTCACCAGAGGTCACGTTAACGCCCACGTTACCCGAGCTGCTATTGGCCGAGTTGGTGAGCGAGGCGCTGCTGTGGGTGGAGTAGTTGCCCACGGCATTACTGGTGTTGGTCTGGGTCGCACTGGTAGCCGATATCGCACTGCCGAAAATGAAGCTTTCGTCTGCGGTAGCAATGGCTGCAGCGTTGTCTTGTTGGTTTGCGTCGCCGCCCGCAACGTTAATCCCCAGATTACCATTGGCATTGGAGCCAGAACTGTCCACGGTCGCGTTGTTCTGCGTGCCTTGGTTGAGGACTGTATTGTTGTGGCTGTTTTGCGAGTCCATCACAGTCGCTGCCGAGCCAGCATTGACCAGCAGGCTCAGCAACGGGCTTGGGTCATTGCTATTACCGTTATGGTCGTTGCTGCCGTGCTCGGCTGCTTGGGTGGCAACCGCCCGGAGTGATGCCAGTGCAAATGCCAAAGGCTTGAGTGCCATTGTCGATTTCATGGTGTTTCTCCATTTTTATTAGAGTGCTAAGTGTTGGAACGTTTGATGCCGTATTACGTGTTGATGAGTACGTATAGATAAGCCGTACCTGCGGATCAGTTAGATATCCGCACGCTCAGGGCGTTGACCGATTGGTTACCCACCCCGGCGCTCTGGTTCAACTGAACGACCCCACGACTGCCGGTGAAGGCCTGATCGCTGGTAGCGACCTGGCGGCTGCCAGGGGGGTGTTCAGTTGAGCCGGAGCTCTGTAACAGCGCCACGTTTTGCTGTGACAGGACGCTGTCATCGATGCTTTGCGGCTGAACACTGATGCTCAGACGCACCGCATTGATTTGCTGGTTATTGGCCCCGGATGACTGGTTGATACCCAGAATCCCGTTGCCATTGCTGAATGCGTTGCCTTCGATAATCGACCGCGCATCTCGTGTAGAGTCGGCACGGGTACTGATGTGTTGTCGGTATTGCCCAGTCGCCTGAGCTTCAGTGCCAATAGCGATGGCGCGACCGTTGACCTGTTGCTGTTGGTCGCCGGCGGCCTGGTTGAGCGAAAAGTTGCCCTGGTAATTCTGTCCAGAACTGTTGATGACGGCTTGATCCACCACCGGGCTATTTGAATCAGCCAACGCTGACGTACAGGCACACAACATTGCCAAGACCAGCAGCGAGCGTGTCATTTCATGTCTCCTGTCATCATTCGCAATGGCGCCAGGCCTTGTTGTATCGCGCCGGTCACTTGTGCGCCGATGCCGCTGGTGCTTGCGCCAGAATGGCCCGCGTTCAATCCCGGTAGCCCCTGGTCAAGCGCATTCACGCCGCGCAAATTGCCGCCAGGCATCATCAGATGGTCAATGGTTGCGCCGCTGCTGACACTGGCGAAATCGCCATCAGATAACTCGGCTGTGCCCACTGCGCCGACCACTTGACTCGACGGATTGGCATTGACGGTGGTGGGGTTTGGATCGGGGCGCATCAGCGGACGGGTAGCCACGTGGGGTTGAACAGTGCGTTCTAGAACGATCACACCGTCACCGGCCATTGCCGGCAAAATCATAAAAATGCTGGTTACGCATCCCGCTATCGCCAGGCTATATAGGCTTCTTTCGAATCGCCCCATGACTGCTCTTCCTTATTAGATTCGCTGGCCCTAATCAGCGATGCAGGAAAGAGAGCAGGAGCTATGCCGCTTTTAACTTAAGTATATAAATCAGTGGTTTGTGTGTTACGACAAATTTCTGGTAGCGTAGCTGTAACACCCTTGATACATATCCAACTGGATAGAGAGGGCATTTAGAGGCTTCAAATCGCTATAACGAACGCCAATCGAGTGTTTCATCTAGTTAACAGTTAAGGCATTTTGATGTCGGAACGGTCTGCTATGGGGCGCTGGAACGGTTCATGTGTTTCATAAATGGACAGTTGCGTTGATTTTTCAGTCTTCTCTTGCCTGATTTCCTTGGCTCAATAACTGGCTGACGGCGATAAACGCCTGTTTTTCTCTGTCGTCCCATTCACCGCTAATCACGCAGTAGGGTTGAGAGTGTGCTTGCAGCCACTGCTCGCTGGCGCTAAAAAAACCTTGGCGTTCACTCAAGAGCGGTTGGCACCGTTGGCCATCGCTGACCCACTCAACCCCTTCGGCGGCCAATAACAGGTGCAGGTCGTAGTGTCGAAGCAGCAGTTGTTGTTCCAGCCAAACCGGGCAGTCGTCAAACAACGCCTGACTCCACAACATGTTGCTCAATAGATGAGTATCAAGAATCAACAACTCTGGATTTCTTGCCCGTGCTGCGTCTTCCCAGGCCAATTGTCCGCTGGCGATGGTCGAAATGTCGGCGTAGCAGGTGTCACGCTGAACGTGCTCGATGAAATAACGCACGTGCTCACCGACCACCTCGCCACCAAAGCGCGCCTGAAGTCGAGCAGCCAACCAACTTTTACCGCTCGACTCCGGTCCCGCCAACACCACTACTTTCATCGTGCGACTCTTTCTTGGGTCAATGACAAATCGTTACGCCACTCGCGCCAGCCCTCAACGGCAATCAACATGAACAACGCGTACAGCGACGCGGTGAGGTACAGCTCTTTGTAGATGAACAGGCCTACAAAAATGACATCCAGCAAAATCCATAACGGCCAGCACTGCACACGCTTTTGCGCCATCCATACTTGGGCAACCAGGCTAAAACCGGTGAGCGTCGCGTCCAGCCAAGGTTGAGCCGCGTCGGTAAAGTGGCCCATGGTGGCGCCCAACGCCACGCTGACCAGCGCGCCGATGACCAAGCTGAGCACCACCGAACTCGTCGCCAGGTAACTGACCTGTCGCCCTTGCCGAGCCTGGCCACGCCGGGTCCACTGCCACCATCCGTACACTTGCGATACGGCGTACACCACTTGCAACAGCATGTTCGAATACAGCTTTACGTCGAAGAACACCCACGTATATATCAGCACCATGACCAGCCCGATCGGCCAGCACCAGCGATTCTGTTTCACCGTCAACCACACAGCGGTCACGCCCAGCGCAGCAGCGAACCATTCAAGTCCGGACATGACGACTCCTTGGGACAACGGAAAAAAATGCGGAGGCGATTGTAAGCGGATTGACGGACGGCGGGGGCGTTGCGGTTTATCAAAAGAGGACGCGCCTCGGATATCCGGGCGCGCTTTTACGCGTGCTTGACTGGCTTGATCAAGCTTTGTGCTGGAATGCCAAACATGTCATGCAGTTTCCAGATCATTGGAAGAGTGAGGGTGCGTTTTCCACTCAGTATTTCGTACACGCGGTTTAATCTTCCGATTGCAGGCACCAGGTCACTGACGGACAAGCCGGATTGCTCCATCCGAAACTTGATAGCGTCGACCGGAGTCGGCAAATCGACAACGTAATGCTTCGATTCATACGCTTCGATCAAGGTGATCATAACCTCAAAACGATCACCTTCTGGGGTGCCGGGTTCTGGCTCATTATCGAACAGAGTGGATACGTCTTTGAGCGCCTCTTGGTAATCTTGATCGGTGCGAATTGGGCGAATATTCATTATTTACTCCATTTCTACTGTGTCTGCATTGATGGCGTCGTACTGCCTATGGGTGCCAACAAATTTGATGTAGAGAGCGCCGAAGCGATAAGCGATTGCTACGACTAGGCGATAATCGTTGCTCTTTATGTTGAACACAACGCGTCGACTTTTAAGAATGCTCGCGTTGCGAAACTGGTTTTTTATTTCGGCAGGATTAGTCCAGGTTGTCTTTTTCGTCTCATCAATCCAAGCCAGGAATGACTGTTCTGAATCTGGATAATCTTCCCAAAATGTTTTCAGCTGGCTTATGGCGATAATTCTCATAAGCGGAATGCCAGTCCCAATTTGGGACTAGCAAAAGCCTACACCCGAAACTGCCCCAGCAACCCATTCAATTGGTCGCTAAGCGTGCGCAGTTGGGTGCTCGCCAAGCTGGAGCGTTCTGCTGCGTAGGCGGCGTCCTGCGACAGGCTTGCGGCTTGTGTGACGTTTTGGTTGATGTCTTCCACCACGTGCGCCTGTTGCAATGTGGCGCTTGCAATAGAAGCATTGAGACCGTTGAGATTACGCAATGCATGGGTGATTGAAGTGAGGCTAGCACCGGCTTGGCTAGCCTGATCAATGGTCAGTTGCGAGGCTTGACTGCTGTCGCCGATTACTTTGACTGCCGCATCGGAATGACCCTGCAGGCGCTCGATCATCACTTGGATCTCAGCTGTGGATTTTTGCGTACGTTGGGCGAGCAAACGGACTTCGTCAGCTACCACAGCAAAACCACGGCCTTGTTCTCCGGCCCGCGCTGCCTCAATCGCGGCGTTCAATGCAAGCAGGTTTGTCTGGTCGGCAATTGAGCGAATCACCTCCAACACGCCGCCAATTTGCGTACTTTCTGCAGCCAGTGTCTGAATCACACCCACCGCTTGGGTAATGGTGCTGGACAGAAGATCAATCTGGCGCAGGCTGCTGTCAATATTAACTTGGCCTTGTTTGGCTTGATTCTCTGCGTCGCGCATTTCGCTGGCGGCTTGCTCTGCGTTCTTCGCCACGTCCTGAACGCCGTAAGTCACTTCATTGATGGCTGTAGCGACCAGCTCCATCTGTTGCGATTGTTGTTTGCTATGCGCTTGCGCCTGGTTGGCATTGCTGCCCAGTTCGGTGGACGCTTGGCCAAGGGCTGCTGCGGCTTCCAGCAACTGTTGCACAACCTGCTTCAACTTGGTGGTGAACGCATTGAAGTGGGTGGCCAGTTGTGTGACTTCATCCCGGCCTTGAGTGTCCATGCTCCGAGTCAAATCACTTTCACCGCTGGCGATGTTCGCCATGGCGTCTACCGCGTCTTGCAATGGACGGACAATGCTTCTGGAAATCATGACCACCAACAATGCCATGATCAACGCAATGCCGAGGCCAACTAGCGACGCTTTCCAAACCTGAGCGTAAAACTCGTTTTGCAGGTCGTCGATGTACACCCCCGAACCTACGATCCAGCCCCACGGTTCGAACAACTGCACAAATGAGGTTTTTTCGACAGCGGTGCTGGAGCCGGGTTTCGGCCAGCGGTAATTCAGCGGGCCAGCGCCCTTATTTTTGGCGATGGTAACCATCTCGTTGAATATAAAAACGCCGTCAGCGTCC
>NZ_JAMFRV010000785.1 GCF_026224925.1 Pseudomonas sp.
CAGACACCTGCAAGACAGTCCGCTTGCAGTTCCTGACGCACCAGCAAACCATTATTGCCCTCCATACGTTCACCACGTTGGCGGGCAGCTTGAATCTTCCCTGAAATACCTAGCAATGTCTGCACATGATGTCCAACTTCGTGCGCAATAACGTAAGCCTGGGCAAAATCACCGGATGCCTTGAAGCGCTGAGACATCTCGCGGAAGAAATCCAGGTCCAGATAAATCTTTTGATCTTGCGGGCAATAAAACGGCCCGGTGGCGGACGAAGCGAGGCCGCAGGCTGAACTCACCCGGCCACGAAACAACACCAGCGAAGGGTCTTTGTATTGGCGACCGCCCTGTTTGAAAATCGCCTGCCACGTGTCTTCGGTATCACCGAGGATGGCCCTGACGAAGTCCACTTGTGGGTCGTTGGCTGCCGGCGCTTGCCGTTGCTGCGGCGCTACGGAGGTGGATTGCTGCCCCATTTGTCCGGTCAATTGACCAAGAATCTGCATAGGGTCTTGCCCAGTCAACAACCCAAAAGCGACCACGACAACGATGCCCACCAATCCCAGGCCTTTGCCGCCACCCAAGCGCATTCCGCCGCCCCCGCCCCCACTGGGTGCTTCTTCAACGTTATCGCTGCGTCTGCCTTTCTTCCATAGCATGGGGAGTTCCTCTATTTATTGTGCAAGGAGTGTCGTAGCTGTACACCCACCTCGCCAGACCGGTCGTCTGGCAAGGAAGGGGCGCAATACGCAGCTGCGTCCTGACGCGAATAGGTAGAGGAGGGATCAGCGATTAAGTTCTGCGGACCAACAGCACGCCGGATTCCATATGCGGCGTGTAGGGAAACTGATCAAACAATGCGCAGCGCTCAATCCGGTGGGTGTCGTGCAACTGCGTAATGTTGGCGGCGAGGGTTTGCGGGTTGCACGAGATGTACAAAATGCGCTCGAAACGCCGAGCCAGTTCGCAGGTATCAGGGTCCATGCCCGCGCGCGGCGGATCGACGAAAATGCTGCCGAATTGGTAGCTTTTAAGGTCAATGCCCGCCAAGCGCCGGAAAGGCCGCACATCATTCAAGGCCTCGGTCAGTTCTTCCGCCGACAAACGCACCAGCTTTACATTGCTGACGCCGTTGTCATCCAGGTTGTTCAACGCCGCAGCAACTGAGGTTTTACTGATCTCGGTCGCCAGTACGTTGCGCACGCGGGTTGCCAGTGGCAGGGTGAAGTTGCCGTTGCCGCAATACAGCTCCAACAAGTCGTCGTCACGCTGCCCGAGGGCGTCGTATGCCCAGTTCAGCATCTTCTGATTGACCGCGCCGTTGGGCTGGGTGAAGGAACCCTCCGGTTGTTGATAGGTGAAGGTGCGCCCGGCAACGTGCAGCTCCTCCACTGCATAGTCGCGGCCAATCACGATGCGTTTGCCCTTGGAGCGGCCTATGACGCTGACGTTTAGCTCGGCCGAGAGTTTCTCCGCTGCTACCTGCCAGACATCGTCCAGCGGCCGGTGATAACACAGGGTGATGATCGCGTCGCCGGCCAGCGTGGTGAGGAAGTCCACTTGGAACAGCTTGAAGTTCAGCGTTGCGCTGGCCTCCCAGTGTGCGCGCAGCAGCGGCATCAAGTCATTGATGCGCTGGCTGGCGATGGGGAAGTCGTCGATCAGGATCGGCGTGTGGTTGTTGCCTGGCGCAAACATCGCATAGAAGCGCTGATTGTCTTCGCGCCACAAACGAAACTCGGCGCGCAGGCGGTAATGCTCCTGCGGCGACTCGAATAATTGGGGCTCTGGCGCGTCGAACGGCGCCAGTAGTTCACGCAAGCGCGTGGCTTTTTCTGCGAGCTGATGGCTATAGCTCGCGGGGTCGAAAGGAACACTCATGCGTTAAACCAGCCCAACTTGATCACAAACAGAATGGAAAGAATCACCAGCGCCGGGTTCAGCTCTCGGGCTTTACCGGACAGCAACTTGATCGCGGTCCAGGAGATGAAGCCCAGCGCAATGCCGTTGGCGATGGAAAAAGTGAACGGCATCGCCAGCGCGGTAATCACCACCGGTGCGGCAACGGTGATGTCGTCCCACTCGATTTCGGCGAGGCCAGACATCATCAGCACCGCTACAAACATCAACGCCGGGGCGGTGGCGTAGGCTGGAACGCTGCCTGCCAATGGCGCGAAGAACAGCGCCAACAGAAACAGGATCCCGACGACGACGGCGGTCAAACCGGTGCGGCCACCGGCGCTGACGCCTGCTGCGGATTCGATGTAACTGGTGGTGGTCGAAGTGCCCAGCAGCGAGCCGGCCATGGCCGCCGTGCTGTCTGCGATCAGGGCCCGGCCCATTTTCGGCATATAACCGTCTTTGCCCATCAAGCCCGCGCGCTTGGCAACGCCGATCAAGGTGCCGGAGTTGTCGAACAAGTCGACGAACAAGAAAGAGAAAATCACGCTGAACAGGCCGATGTCCAAGGCGCCCTTGATGTCCAGTTGCAGGAAGGTCGGCGCCAGCGACGGCGGCATCGACATCACGCCACCGAACGGCGAGAAGTGGAAAACGATGGAGACAATGGTCACCACCAGAATCCCGATCAACACCGCGCCTTTGACCCGCAGGGCTTCCAGAGCCACGATCAGGAAAAAGCCCAGAGTAGCGAGGATCGGTGCGGGTTTTGCCAAGTCGCCCAGGCCGACGAAGGTGGCCGGGTCGGCGACCACGATGCTGGCGTTTTTCAGTGCGATCAATGCCAGGAACAAGCCGATGCCTGCCGCAATCGCTGAACGCAGCGGCAGCGGGATGCTGTTGATGATCCACTCGCGAATCTTGAAAATCGACAGAATGAAAAACATCACCGCCGAGATAAACACCGCGCCCAGCGCCACTTGCCAGGTGTGGCCCATGTGCAGCACCACGGTGTAGGTGAAGAACGCGTTGAGGCCCATGCCGGGTGCCAAGGCGATCGGGTAGTTGGCGATCAGGCCCATAACGGCGGAACCGATGGCCGCTGCCAGGCACGTCGCGACGAAGACAGCGCCTTTGTCCATGCCGGTGTCGCCGAGAATGCTCGGGTTGACGAACAGGATGTAGGCCATGGCCAGGAAGGTGGTGACGCCCGCAAGAATCTCGGTGCGCACGGTGGTGTTATGGACGTTTAGTTGAAATAGCTTTTCCAGCATGATGCTCCCCGTGGCGCGTTCAGCACCGTAAGTAAGGTTCAAGGTGACGAGTTGATTTGTTGTTAGAAATGCACTTTGACCAGCAGACTTGCGGTGTTTTGATCGGTATCGAAATTAGAGGTGCTTTCGATGCCGTATTTGTTCTTCCAGTAGTCGTATTCAATACCTACGTAGAGCTGTTTCTCACCCCAATGCAGCGCTTTGCCCAAGTCGTATTTGATCTGTGGATTGACGTGTAAGTTAGCGTGGTAGACCCCACGTGCGTTCTTGTCGTTGTCCACCACCCAGTCGATATAACCATCGATCAAGATGTCTGAGCGACCCATCGGTAAGGTATAGCCCCACACGGGTGTGACCTGCCAAATGTTATCGCCTGGACGCCCGCCTTCAGTCTGACGCTGGTAGAAGTTCAGCTGAAAGTAATCGAAGCCGGGAACAGCCAGATCGAAGCCCGGACCGATCAAATAAGACTCGTTATCGCCTTCGCCAAACTCGTACGTGAGGGCAAGCAACACGTCCTTGATCGGCCCAAATTCCAGTTTCTTGTCGAGGATCTTGCCGAACGACAGGCGCGGGCTGAACTCACCGTAATAGCTGCTGTTGCCGGCGTTGCTGTCTTTTTTGCCGTTGTAGAAAGTCTTGTCGACGAAAAAAAAGTTATCGCCGTACTTCCAGCTGTCAGCGTGCTCGAAAGTGAAGGTCTGTTGCAGCTCAGGGTTAACCGCAAAGTTCCCACCATACAAGTACGTCAGGCTATTGTTTTGCCACTGAAGTAGATCTCCGGCGACGGCTTGCCCCCCAGCAAAAAGACCACCTGCAAGCAATAAAGCAGAGCAAATACGTGTCATCAACTAACTTCCCAATATAGCGCCAAGTCCAGAAAAAAAGCCGACCAAATAGTCAGCTTTTCCGGATAAAGCACAAACTGGGCCAACATTAAACGGCTGCGTAGAACAAGAGCCGATACGCCAGGTAAGAAGACACCTCGAACAGCGCTGAAGGCCAGAGAATACTTAACCAGTTGGTCAAGAAAGACGAATGAAATTTCAGTGCAGGACTACGTGCCTATTTATCGGTCAGCCTGCCTGTCGCGAACGTAGCGCAGTCGCTAACGCGTTAAAACAGAG
>NZ_JAMFRV010000786.1 GCF_026224925.1 Pseudomonas sp.
AAGCAGTTTGGCGACGAGTACCGCCAGCAAGCCTTTGCAAAGGTCGCCGATGAGGGTGATAACGGCGAGCTTTTTACCTGCCAGGCGCAACATGTTGGTCGCGCCGGCATTTCCTGATCCACTGGCGCGCGGGTCTGGGCTGCCGGTGAGTCGGCTGAGCCAGATGGCGAAGGACAGTGAGCCAAGCAGGTAGGCGAGGATCGCCAGTAACCAGAACATGCTAACCACTCCGGGCGAGTTTGCCCTGATTCTAACGGCGCTTTGCGCCCTTGTCGTGCAGCGGAGAACAGTGCTTGGACAGAGTTTTTATCGAGGGTCTGGAAGTCGATACGGTCATCGGCGCCTACGATTGGGAGCGTGGCATTCGCCAATGCCTGCGTCTCGACCTGAGCTTTGCCTGGGACAATCGGCTTGCGGCGGCGGGTGATGACCTGACCAAGGCGCTTGATTACGCCAGTGTATCGGCTCGAATCCAGGCGTTCGCCGAGCAGGCGCAATTTCAGTTGGTGGAGACGTTCGCGGAGCGTCTGGCTGAAGTCCTGATGAGTGAGTTCCAGATTCCGTGGATGCACCTCAAACTGACCAAGCCAGGCGCCGTTGCGGCGGCTTCCGGTGTGGGCGTGGAGATCGAGCGCGGATGCCGCTAACTCAGATATTTCTCGGCCTCGGCAGCAACATCGAGCGCGAAAAGCACCTGCACGCAGGGCTTGAAGCGCTCGATAGTTTTTTGCAGGGGATGACCTGTTCGCCGGTGTTCGAAAGCCAGCCGGTGGGGATCAAAAGCGGGCCGTTTTTCAACCTGGTGGTGACGGCGTTTACTGATCTGCCACTGATGGAATTGGACCGCCGTCTGAAGTTTATCGAGGCTGACAACGGTCGCTACGCTCCTGAGCGCAAGGGCTTGCCGCTGGACATCGACGTGCTGCTGTTTGGCGAGCAGGTGGGTAATTTCGACGGGTTGATTCTGCCCCGTGCGGAGATTCTTAAGAATGCATTTGTGCTGTGGCCGCTGTCGCTGATAGCGCCGGAACGGGTGCATCCGGGTGTGAACAAGACGTTTGAGATATTGTGGCGGGAGCAGCAAATTGATCAGGTGTTGGCGCCGGTATCGTTTGAATGGCGTGGGCAGCAGCTGACGCCTTGATCTACCGAGGTTAACCTTTCCCGAATGAATTCGGTCCTACAGACAAGTATGCAATCCCCCTGTGGGAGCAAATTTGTTCGCGAAGAGCGCGGCGGCGCGGTCCATCACGTTAACCGAGCCGGTTGTCCTTATAGGCTTTGACTGCCTTCAGGCGTTCGCGCTTTAGCGCTTCACCCAGCTCTGGCCCTTCAAAACCCTGGTCGCGCAACGCCTGCACCGCGACAGTTCGTGCAGCCTGCGCTGCGCCGCGCAGGTAATCAGCTTGTGGATAACTGCGCTGTTCGAATCCCAGCCGACCCCGTGCGTCCATCTCGCAAGCAGCGATGAATTCCTCAAAGCGCTGGGGTCGTCGGTAGATGTCGAAGCTTTGCAGCAGCTCAAATAAGGTTGAAGCTTTTAGCTCCAGCGCTCGGTGACCATGGGTGTGGTATTGCCCCACCAGCATCGCCAGTTCCTGACAATCTCGCGGAACCTTGAAGCGTGCATTCACTTCTTTGATAAGGCGCAGGCCAGTGTGTTCGTGGGCGATGTGCCGCGGCCATTCCTCTTCCGGTGTCAGCCCTTTGCCCAGATCGTGCAGCAGGCAAGCCCAGCGCACGCTCAATGGCTGTTGATGAAGGGCGGCCTGTTCCAGGACGCTCAAGACATGTTCGCCGGTATCGATTTCTGGGTGGTGGGCGGCAGGTTGTGGCACGCCGAACAGCGCGTCGACCTCGGGAAAAAGAACCCGTAGCGCCCCGCATTCACGCAATACACGAATAAAGACCTGTGGCTGGTTTTCCATCAGCGCGCGGGAGATTTCTTTCCAGCTGCGCTCTGCTGTCAGCGCCTGAAGTTCGCCTGATTCGCTGAGCTGTTGCATCAACGACAACGTCTCGGGTGCAATGGAAAAACCATCGGGGGCATAACGGGCGGCGAAGCGCGCAACACGCAGCACCCGCAGTGGATCTTCGGCAAACGCCGGAGAAACGTGACGCAAAATGCGCGCTTTAAGGTCTTTTTGGCCGTTATAAGGATCGGTTAGGTTGCCTTGGTCGTCCTCTGCAATCGCATTGATTGTCAGGTCGCGGCGAATCAAATCTTCTTCCAGGGTAACGTCGGGGCTCGCGTGGAAAGTGAAGCCGCCGTAGCCAATGCCGCTCTTGCGTTCAGTGCGGGCGAGGGCGTATTCCTCGCCCGTTTTAGGGTGCAGAAACACCGGAAAATCCGCGCCAACCGGTCGGAATCCGTCTTTAATCATCTCGTCGGCAGTGGCACCCACCACGACCCAATCAATGTCGGCGACCACTTTGCCGAGAAGGCGGTCACGCACCGCACCGCCGACTTTATAAATCTGCATAAAAAACCTCCGTAAGCGCGACAGGATAACCTTTGCGTCGTACTTGCGGAGGTAAAACCTAAACGATGATTCTGTTTGAAACGATCCTAAGGGCTATAGGTGTATGACCGCCAAATCGAGCCGGGGATATTCACTGTCAGCGTGATCGCCTCTCGGTGGGACATGGTGGGTTTTCATGACCTGATCGCCTTGTAGGGTTTCCAGATGGATATCGAAGCCCCACAAGCGGTGCAGGTGTTTTAGGACTTCATCAGTAGACTCGCCCAGCGGTTTACGGTCGTGCTGTTGATGACGCAGGGTCAGCGAGCGGTCGCCCCGTCGATCGATGCTGTAAATCTGGATGTTGGGCTCGCGATTACCCAAGTTGTATTGGGCGGCCAGCGTTTCGCGAATTATCTTATAGCCGGGCTCGTCATGGATGGCCGGGACCAGTAAGTCGTCCTTCTGATCGTCGTCCATGATGCTAAACAGCTTGAGGTCTCGAATGACTTTGGGCGACAGGTATTGCAAGATGAAACTCTCATCCTTAAAGCTGCTCATGGCGAACTTGATGGTGGCCAGCCAATCGCTTCCGGCAATGTCTGGGAACCAGAACCGATCTTCGTCAGTGGGGTGCTCGCAAATGCGACGGATATCCCGGTACATGGCGAAACCCAGTGTGTAGGGATTGATGCCGCTGTAATGCGGACTGTCAAAACCGGGTTGGTAAACGACACTGGTGTGTGATGTTAGAAACTCCATCATGAAGCCGTCAGTCACCAGGCCTTCATCGTAGAGGTCGTTCATCAGCGTGTAGTGCCAGAACGTCGCCCAGCCTTCGTTCATGACTTGCGTCTGACGTTGCGGGTAGAAGTATTGCGCAATCTTGCGCACGATTCGCACTACTTCACGCTGCCAGGGCTCCAACAACGGCGCGTGCTTTTCGATGAAATAAAGGATGTTTTCCTGAGGTTCGGCGGGGAAGCGAGCATTATCCTTCTCACTATTTTTATCCGCGCTTTTCGGAATGGTGCGCCACAGATCATTGATCTGCTTCTGCAAATGTTCTTCGCGGTCTTTCTGCCGACGGCGTTCTTCCTCTGCCGAGATCGGATACGGACGCTTGTAACGGTCGACGCCGTAATTCATCAGCGCGTGACAAGAGTCGAGCAAGTCTTCCACGGCGTCGATGCCGTGACGTTCCTCGCATTGCATGATGTACTGCTTGGCGAATACTAGGTAATCGATGATCGAGCTGGCGTCAGTCCAGGTGCGAAACAGGTAATTGCCCTTGAAGAAGCTGTTGTGGCCGTAACAGGCATGCGCCACCACCAACGCTTGCATGCAGATGGTGTTCTCTTCCATCAGGTACGCGATGCAGGGGTCGGAGTTAATGACGATTTCATACGCCAGACCCATCTGGCCTCGGCTGTAGGACTTCTCGGTACTGAGGAAGTGTTTGCCGTAGGACCAATGGTGATAACCCAGCGGCATGCCAACAGACGCATAAGCGTCCATCATTTGCTCGGCCGTGATCACTTCAATCTGGTTGGGGTAAGTGTCCAGTGCGTAACGTTCGGCGATACGGCTGATTTCCCGGTCGTAGGCCTGGATCAGGTCGAACGTCCACTCTGAACCCGTGGACAGCGGTTGACGCTTCTGCTCTCTAGCGGTCATGTCACTAACCTGCGCTGGAAGAGTTCTCGGAATACCGGATAGATATCACCGGCAGATACCAGCTGCTGCTGGGCAAATGTGTCGGGAAATGCGTCGTTGATGCGTTCGTATTCGAACCACAGCGCCTGATGCTCGCGTGGGGTAATTTCCACGTAAGTGTAGTACTGCACGAAGGGCATGATCTGCTTGACCAAAATCTCGCGGCAGATCGGTGAGTCGTCGTTCCAGTTGTCGCCGTCGGAAGCCTGGGCCGCGTAAATGTTCCACTCGTTGGTTGGGTAGCGCTCCGCCATGATTTCCTGCATCAGTTTCAGTGCGCTAGAAACGATGGTGCCGCCGGTTTCCCGTGAGTAAAAAAATTCTTCCTCGTCTACTTCTCGGGCGCTGGTGTGGTGGCGGATGAACACGACCTCGATCTTGTCGTAGTTACGCTTGAGGAACAGGTACAGCAGGATGAAAAATCGTTTGGCGATGTCTTTGGTCGCTTGGGTCATCGACCCGGAGACGTCCATCAAGCAGAACATGACCGCCTTGGAGCTGGGGCTGGGTTGTTTGACCAGCAGGTTGTATTTGAGGTCGAAAGTGTCCAGATACGGCACGCGGTGGATGCGGGATTTGAGGCGTTCTATCTCGGCTTCCAAGTCGTGAATATCGCCGAAGTTATCCGGCTCTTCACGCTTCATGCGCTCTAGTTCGGTGATCGAATCCCGTAGTTTTGCTCGGC
>NZ_JAMFRV010000787.1 GCF_026224925.1 Pseudomonas sp.
GGTGGGAGCGAACTTGTTCGCGAAGAAAGCGGCGCGGTATTTCAGGAAAAATTAGTCACTCAGCAACCCAGCCAACCCCTCAATTTGCTCCTGCCTCTGTGCCTGGCTCAACTTTGAACCTGGATTCAGCGAAGACCATTGCGGATGGGCACGGGCTTTTTTCAAGGCGTCAGGGAGCTTGCCTTCGCGCCAAGTCTTGTCCTGTGGTGCACTGAGCGTGATGCTGGTCATTGCAGCGTGACCACGAACGGTGAGCGCTTGCAGTAAATGGCGCTGGCGTAGCGCAAGCAATCTCAGTACCGCATCGTCCACGGTCAGCTCGCGCTTACCCTTCAGTTTGCCGATCAGCCGTCCACCGTAGCTGCGCGCCGTTTGTAGAGCGCCACCGGCAATCGCACCTGCCAGCGCGGCGGCGCCCAACGTGATACCACCCAACAATAAGTCGACCCCAGCCCCGGTCGCCGCGCCTGCGGCTATTCCGCTGCCGACGCGAACGCCCAGCACTTTCAAGGTTTCGGGGTTGAACAAGTCATCTCCCCAACGACCATCTAACAACGGCAGATCGCTGGCGGCCGCATCTTGAGGGCGAAACGCATACAGCTTGAGCAGCGCCTCAACGCAACGTTGCTCCCGCTGTCGCACCGCTTTACGCAAATCGTCGACCGCAGCCAGCTCCAATCCTGAGCCGGTGGCCACGCTAAGTCGGCACGCAGCGCAATCCACCAGCAGTTCGGCAATCAGTCGTGCCGCGCTTTGCTGGCGCGCCACGCGTTGCGCCTGTTGATCGACAATCAACCGCTCCAGTTGGTCGCGAGAGTTTTCCAGCAGCAGGGCCAGGCTTTCATACAATCGACGCTCGCCGTCTTCGGGTGGAGCGACGCTATCAAATCGCACGAGCGCATGCAGGCCTAGCCGTGCCAAGGCCTCGCGCCACTCGGCTTCGCGATGCTCGGCGCTGCTCACAAAATTCAGCACCGGCAGCAACGGTTTGCCGCAGCTGGCCAGCACGGCTAATTCATCGCGGTACTTGGCCAGCACCGGCTCGCGGGCATCAATCACATAGAGGCCCGCGTCTGAGGCCAACAACTGGCGCAGCACCTTGGCTTCCTGCTCAAAGCGTTGCCGAGCTTCACTGCCCTCAAGGAATCGCGCCAAACGAGCGGGCCCATCGAGGCGCTCGCCGGGGCGATCCAAACGTTCCAGATAGTCGAGCAGGGCGATGGCGTCTTCTAGCCCGGGCGTGTCGTAAAGCTCCAACAGTCGTTCGCCATTCACCGACAACCGAGCACCTTCGACATGGCGGGTGGTGCTCGGGCGATGGGACACTTCGCCGAAACCCACGTCACGGGTCAACGTGCGCAGCAATGAGGTTTTTCCGACGTTGGTGTGACCGACCACCGCGAGCGTGAGTGCCTTAGTCATGGCCGGTCTCCAGCCAATTCAGCGGCGAGCTGTCGGCGTAGGTGATGCCGAGGTTGTCCAGCGCCGAATGCCAATCGTCCAGGCGCTCCATGTCCAGCGTCTGCCCCGGTGGCGCCTGGAGCAACCAAATCCGTGCAGCACCGGCACAGCGCGCCAGTTCGGCGATCAGCGCAAGGCTGCCACGGTCGGGAGAGCGGCGGGGATCGCAGGCGATGGCTAAGCGCGCAGGCGCAAAGCGAGTGAGCTGATCAAGCAGTTTTTGCCGGGACTCGCGGCTGTCGAGAATACCCGCGTCTTTGATTGTCTCAGGCAACGTCGGTGGCCATGGCTGCTGTTCATCCAGCTCAATGGCGACGAGCAGTGCACCTTCGCTGTTCAGCGCCACGGTATTGGTTTGAACGCTATGCAGTAGCTCGGGTGCGGCGTCGTGGATACCCAAGCGTTCACTGCTGGGCATCAAGCGTTCCCGCAGCTGGCTGTAACCAGGCTGGTTCAAGTCCAGGCCAAGGGCCGCCCGACCGCGTCGCCACTGCCACAGGCACGTCAGCGCCAGAAGCAATCGAGGGAGGATACCGAACACCAGCAGCACGCCAACCAGCCATGCGGCCCAGGCCTGACGAGCACTGTCGATGTTCAAGGCATTATCGCCACTGGCGCGGATCATCGTTTCAGTCGGTACATTGAACCCCAGCAGTGCCGGAATCACGCCCAGGGCTTGGGTGACGCTGACGAAGGTGTCACTGCCCAGAATCGTGGTTTCCCAGACGAATCCATAACGCCGGGTCGCCATCAAGAGCAACATAATGACCAAGGCGCTCAGCAGCGCGAGTAACCAGGCGCTGTTGACCACCATGCCCAGCGCCCAACGGTTCAAACGTTGGCGTTGGAGCAATAGAATCAATGCAGGTGCTAGTTGTGCGGCCTTAGCGTCGCGGGCAAGTTTTTCACTTAGCCATAACCAGAGTCTGCCGAGGCTGGCAGTGCTTTCCCCAGCGAAGAGCATGCCCAACGCCCAGCTCAGCAGCAGAATCAGATTCAACCCCAGCAAGCTGCCCAGCGCCCAAAAGACGTTGACCGGCGCTTGTCCATTGCCCAGCGCTGCGAAGGCCAGACCTGCACCGCTGAGGGTCACGATGACCGACAAAACCAGCAATGCCAGCCGCGCACCTTGTTTCCAGTGACGAAGGGCGCTAACCAATCCATCGCGTTCGGCCAGCCATAACGCGCGGTTCTTGATGCGGGTAGTCAGATCACCGGCGGTGGCACGGGCGCGGCGATTGGCTTCCATGTCTTCCAGTGGGCCAGCGTGTTCTTCGCGCAGGCGCACGGCTTCAGTCAGCCAGAGGCTATCCATAGGGGTCAGAGCAGTCACACGGCGTCTCGATGATAAAGTCAGCGGTGAGCATAACCTCTGAGGCAGGGCTCGGGGCAAGCGCTGTGCTTCTGCTATTCTCGCGCCCATGAAAACTCATCTCCCCCTCAGCCTGATTGCCGCCCTCGGTGAAAACCGTGTGATAGGCGTCGACAATTCCATGCCGTGGCATCTGCCTGCGGATTTCAAATACTTCAAGGCGACGACCCTCGGCAAGCCGATCATCATGGGCCGCAAGACCTGGGACTCACTGGGGCGGCCTTTGCCGGGCCGGTTGAATCTGGTGGTCAGTCGCCAGGCTGATTTGCAGCTCGAAGGTGCGCAGGTTTTTACCTCGCTAGACGCTGCCATCGTGCGCGCCGAGCAATGGGCGCAGGAGCAGGGTGTCGATGAAGTGATGTTGATTGGCGGCGCTCAGTTATATGCGCAAGGCTTGGCGCAGGCCGATCGACTGTACCTGACCCGAGTGGCGCTCAGTCCCGACGGTGATGCCTGGTTTCCCGAATTCGACACCGCGCAATGGGCGCTGGTCTCAAACACCCAAAACCCGGCATTGGACGACAAGCCAGCCTACAGTTTTGAAGTGTGGGAGCGCACTAAGGGCTGATTACAACACTACAGATGGCCGCAATCATTCTGTAACAAAAGTGTCGCTTTTGAAGTCTTTGTCGCGAATCGTTATCAACATGGCGTCGTCGGGACACGGCTAGTCGCTGAGAAAATCGTTATGTCATGAGATTTTGTTACGGTCGGTGCTTAACCAAAGAAGGGGACCCCGTTATGAAGCTCGCGCCAAAAATGTTTGCTGCCGTACTGACGTTGGGATTGGGCGTAGGACTTGCCAGCCAGACTTTCGCCACTGAGTTGACCCATTGGCCTGCCGCTCAGGCCAAGCAACTCAATGCCATGATCGAAGCCAATGCCAACAAGGGCAACTTCGCCGTGTTCGACATGGACAACACCAGCTATCGCTACGATCTGGAAGAGTCGCTGCTACCGTACATGGAAAATAAAGGCCTGATCACCCGTGAAACACTCGATCCGTCTCTTAAGCTGATCCCCTTCAAGGACACGGCTGATCACAAAGAAAGCCTGTTCAGCTATTACTACCGCCTGTGCGAAGTCGACGACATGGTCTGTTATCCATGGGTTGCCCAAGTGTTTTCCGGCTTCACCCTCACCCAGCTTAAGGGTTACGTTGATGAGCTGATGGCGTCCGGCAAACCGGTCCCGAGCACGTACTACGACGGCGACACCGTTAAGCAGATCAACGTCGAGCCACCAAAAGTTTTCACCGGCCAGGCTGAGCTGTACAACAAGCTGATGGAAAATGGCATCGAGGTTTACGTTGTTACGGCTGCGTCCGAAGAGTTGGTGCGTATGGTCGCGGCGGACCCTAAATATGGTTACAACGTCAAACCACAGAATGTCATCGGCGTGACCACGCTGTTGAAAGACCGCAAAACCGGGGAGCTGACCACGGCACGCAAACAAATCACTGCGGGCAAATATGACGAAAAGGCCAACATGGGCCTGGAGCTAACTCCGTACCTGTGGACCCCAGCGACGTGGATGGCGGGTAAGCAGGCGGCGATTCTGACCTATATCGATCAATGGAAAAAGCCGGTTCTGGTGGGTGGCGATACGCCGACGAGCGATGGCTACATGCTGTTCCACAGCGTTGACGTGGCCAAGGGCGGCGTTCATCTGTGGGTCAACCGCAAAGACAAGTACATGACCCAACTCAACGGCATGATGAAAACCAACGCTGAAGCGCAAGCCAACGAAGGCCTGGCAGTGACCGCGGACAAGAATTGGGTGATCGTGAAGCCGGACGAGATTCAGTAAGACTGCAGGCTGGACTCGGTTACCTGTGGGAGCGAATTCATTCGCGAAGCAGACGGCGCGGTAGGTCTGAAACACCGCGCTGCTTTTTTCCCGAATGAATTCGGTCCCACAGGGGGCCGTACGTGTTATGGCATCAACTTATCAAGCATCGCCTTGTCACGTACCGCGCCTTTGTCGGCGCTGGTGGCGAGCAGGGCGTAGGCTTTCAGCGCTGTAGTTACTTTGCGCGGACGCTTTTCAACCGGCTTCCAGCCTTTAGCGTCTTGCTCGACACGGCGTCCGGCCATTTCTTCATCGCTGATCAACAGGTTGATCGCGCGGTTAGGAATGTCGATCAGTACTTTATCGCCATCGCGTACCAAACCAATCGCGCCGCCTGCTGCTGCTTCTGGCGATGCGTGGCCGATGGACAGGCCCGAAGTACCACCCGAGAAGCGACCGTCAGTCAGCAAGGCACAGGCTTTGCCCAGACCTTTGGATTTCAGGTACGACGTCGGGTAGAGCATTTCCTGCATGCCCGGGCCGCCTTTAGGTCCTTCGTAACGAATGATCACGATGTCGCCGGCCTTCACTTCGTCTGCGAGGATGCCGCGAACAGCACTGTCTTGGCTTTCAAAGATTTTTGCATTGCCTTCGAACACATGGACCGACTCATCAACGCCGGCTGTTTTCACTACGCAGCCATCCAGCGCGATGTTGCCGTACAGCACGGCCAAGCCGCCCTCTTGTGAATACGCGTGTTCGACACTGCGGATACAGCCGTTTTCACGGTCGTCATCCAGGGTTTCCCAACGGGTCGACTGGCTGAACGCTGTCTGCGTCGGAATGCCTGCCGGGCCTGCCTTGAAGAAGGTATGCACGGCTTCGTCAGTGGTCTGGGTGATGTCCCACTTGGCGATGCCTTCCGCCAGGGTTTTGCTGTGTACGGTCGGCAGGTCAGTGTGCAGCAAGCCGCCACGCGCCAGTTCGCCGAGGATGCTGAAAATCCCGCCCGCACGGTGTACATCTTCCATGTGGTATTTCTGGATGTTCGGCGCGACTTTGCACAGCTGAGGCACTTTGCGCGAAAGGCGGTCAATGTCCTTCAGGTCGAAGTCGATTTCTGCTTCCTGCGCCGAAGCCAGCAAGTGCAGGATGGTGTTGGTCGAGCCGCCCATGGCGATGTCCAGCGTCATCGCGTTTTCGAACGCTTTGAAGTTGGCGATATTGCGCGGCAGAACCGACTCATCGTTCTCGTTGTAGTACTGACGGCACAGGTCGACGATGGTCCGGCCAGCCTGCAGGAACAGCTGTTCGCGGTCGCTGTGGGTCGCCAGTTGCGAACCGTTACCTGGCAATGCGAGGCCGAGGGCTTCGGTCAGGCAGTTCATCGAGTTGGCGGTAAACATGCCGGAGCAAGAGCCGCACGTTGGGCAAGCGCTGCGCTCGTATTCCGCAACTGTCTCGTCGCTGGCGCTGGAGTCGGCGGCGATCACCATCGCATCGACCAAGTCCAGGCCGTGGGCAGACAATTTGGTCTTGCCGGCTTCCATCGGGCCGCCCGAGACGAAAATCACCGGAATGTTCAGGCGCAAGGCAGCCATCAACATTCCAGGGGTGATTTTGTCGCAGTTGGAGATGCAGACAATGGCGTCGGCACAGTGGGCGTTGACCATGTATTCCACGGAGTCGGCGATGATCTCGCGGCTCGGCAGCGAATACAGCATGCCGTCGTGACCCATGGCGATGCCGTCATCTACCGCAATGGTGTTGAATTCCTTGGCGACGCCACCGGCGCGTTCGATTTCACGAGCGACCAGTTGGCCCATGTCTTTTAAATGCACATGGCCGGGTACGAACTGAGTAAACGAGTTGGCGATAGCGATAATTGGCTTTTTGAAATCGGCGTCTTTCATACCGGTTGCGCGCCACAGCGCGCGGGCGCCGGCCATATTGCGGCCGTGGGTAGACGTTTTCGAACGGTAATCAGGCATGGAGCACTCCGGCTAATCAGATATAGAGGGGGGAGAGAGAGCTTCTACTGACGCCGCGAGCGTCCGGAAGTGACCGGAAACTGCGATGAAGCCGACAACGCTACGGGATCGCCGCGCGCTCGGTCTGAGCTCATAAACCCGCCGGGGGATGACTGGCGATGAATAAAAGAGATTCTACACCTGTAGTCGCAGGAGGGAATGCCCAAGGTCGTGAGCGCTCCCGCATTTTAACTGTAGGAGCGCGCTTGCCCGCGATGGCGCCGGAGTAAGCGCCGCGGATATCGGGCTACTACGCCCAACCGTCTTTTTTCTTGCGGCCGCGGGTCATGCTTGGAATGATCAGGCCGATGAGCAGCCCGACACCGGCGATGCTGCCACCGTAGGCCATGTAGCGCATCAAGACTTGGTTGTTCTCGTCGCCCAACTTGGCTTGCGAGCTACGAAGATCAGATTGCGCATCGGTCAGTTGCGCATTGAGATCCTTGCTGCGTGCTTCGAGTTCGTCGATCAGTTTTTTGCGAGTGTCCAGGGTCTCTTGCATGCCCTGGACTCGGGTCTTCCAACTGTCGTCAATGGTTTTCAGTTGGCCAGTGAGGTCGGCCACTTGCTGAGTCAGCTCCGGCAGGCGTTCGGCTTGTCCTGGTGCGCTTTGCAGGTCACCCGTAGGAATCCATACAGTGCTGCCGCCTTCCCCACGCACTTGGCTGTAATCGCCCTGGGTGTTGATCAACTCGACTTTGCGACCGGATTTAAGTGTGGCGACGATACGGTAGCCATCAGTTGGGCAGGCGCGTACGTAAGTGTTGA
>NZ_JAMFRV010000788.1 GCF_026224925.1 Pseudomonas sp.
GGTGCGCGGGTCACCAAACATGACTGCCGCAGTTTGGAAGCCACCCGGAAGGGTGTGGTTGCGGTATTCCTTGTCGGTCAGGTTGTTAACGTAAGCAGTGATCTGGGTTTTATCGCCGGGCAATTCGTAGGTCACCCGCGCATTACCCAACGTGTAGCCGCCCGAGCGCATGGCAGCGGATTGATCGTTTGTATAAAAGTACTGGCGGCTGCGGGTATTCCAGTCAGTGCCAACCACTAACGCACCGCCTACGCTCAGCGGGATGCGATAGTCGGCCCCGATCACGCTGGACACGTTTGGCGCACGCACAAACTTGTTGCCGGAATAATCGTTAGTGCCAGAGGTGTAATCGGTGAATTCCGTATGCAACAGGCCGAGCCCGAGGTTGACGTGCAAGTTCTCCACGGGAATGGCTTCGATCTCGAACTCCGCACCGTAGGCTTCGCCTTGGGCGCCGTTAGCCAGTCGCGAAACAGTCTGGTTATCTACCGCCGTGACGATGTTGAGTTGGATATCTTTGTAGTCGTAATAGAAGGTGCTGGCGTTGGCATTCAAGCGCCCATCAAACCATTCCGATTTGATCCCGAACTCATACGCCGTGAGGAATTCAGGGTTCACGGTGGCAACGGTCGACTGGCTGATAGCGCCAGTGTTGTAGCCCCCGGAGCGGAAGCCCTTCGAATAGCGGAAGTAAATACGGGCGTTATCGGACAATTTGTATTCGGGGGTCAGGTCGTAGGTCCAGTCACTCCAGGTGTTGCTCTCGTCCTGAACGGCATTGGGCGCCAGCGTTGACGTGACGCTGGAAGGATTCCACCAATCGCCGGAGCCATAAACTGCGGGACCGACGTTAGCGATACGTTCCAGATCAATCGACTTACGCTCACGGGTCCAGCGCAGGCCGCCGGTAAGGCTGAATTTGTCGGTAAAGTTGTAGGTCATGCTGCCGAACAGCGCGTAACTCTCGTCCTGTTGGTTGTAGGCAATGCGGTTGTAGCTGCGTGGGATGTAGGTATTGTCGAGCGTGCCGCTGGCACTTATCGCATCCAGGTCTTCATGAAAGTAGTGGAAGCCCGCGACCCAATTCAGCCGATCAGAGCGCGGCGACGTCAGGCGAAACTCTTGAGACACCTGGCGACTGTCGGCATAGGTATAACCGCGCTGCAGTTCGAGCGGTGTGCCGTCGCTGTCACCCAGAGAGTCGCGTTTGAAGGCCTCAAATGCACTGATGGAAGTTAGGGTTAAATTACCTAACTGCCAGTTAACGGTAAGGTCGGCACCATTCTGTTGGATATTGCTGTCCTGTTTAGCGTTGTAATAGACATCGCCCTGTTTGGGGTCAACCTTGTAGCCGAATTGATTGGTACCGTTGGCATTGAGGCCGTAGTTGACGGTGCTGGAACTGCCGGTGTCGTGATAACGGCGACTGTGCAGATTGATCGCCGCGTCCAGATCATCGTTGATGTTCACTAGGAATTGCAGGCGGATAGCATCGTCCTCAAGTTCGCCGTGGTCATTGCCATTTGCTTTGTTTTCATTAAAACCGTCGATGCCTTGGTGACGGAAAGACACCCGCGCTGCCACCTTGTCATCGACCAGTGATCCACCCACCGCACCTTCAACGGCTTTCTCGTTGTAGCTGCCAGCATCCAGTTTCAGATAACCGTCTTCTTGGAAACTTGGTTTTTTTGAGATGAAGTTAATTGCGCCACCGGTGGTGTTCTTGCCCCACAGGGTTCCCTGCGGTCCCCGCAGTACTTCAACGCGTTCGAGGTCGAAAAGCGGAAACCCCGTGGCGCTGATGTTGGCGATGTACACGTCGTCCATGTAAATGCCGACCGGGCTTACCGTATTGGCACCCTGATCACCGGTTCCCAACCCGCGAATCCACCAGCGTGGACGTCCGTGGCCGTCAGCAGTTCCTGCCGAGACATTGGGTATATAGCGCGTCACTTCATTGGCTGATGACAGCGACGCGTCGCGAATTTTATCGCCATTGACGACGGCGATGGACGACGGAACTTGCTGCACGGTTTCTTCGCGCTTTTGCGCGGTGACGGTGACTTTATCCAGCGTCGAACCGGCGTTTGGTTGTGCATCGGCATCCAACGTATCCGCTGCTAAAACGCTGCTCAGGTGAAGGCCAGCGAAGCTCAGGGTGATAGCCAGCGACAGGGAGCTGGGTTTGAATTTACGATTTTGCATCAGGCGGCGGTTAGACATGTTGCTCCCTTTTTATTAACGAGTTGAGAGGGTCGGCATCTCTCGGTTTTTTGCTGTCTTTACTGCGTGGTCAAGCGCAGCGCAGCTAATAAGAGAGGCTGATATCGCAACAAACGTACCGCCTGAGACAATGACAAAGATGTTTTTTATCTTATTGAAAATTATGAATTTTATTTAATAGTTAGTTTGGAGGTTTTTGGTTTTGTCAGATTTTTTTCTGCTGGTGCAACAGTCACTGCTGACGGGTTGCTGCATCAGCAGCAGCGTCATTGCAACGGGATTATCGTAGGCGCGGTGGCGGGAAGGGGGCTGATGAGTGAGGTTGGGTTATCCACAGAAACCGGGGGTATCTCTGTGGATAACCTCGGCGGGGGCAGGTTGGTAATGGCTTCTAACGAACTGAGTAATAAACGACCAATAACGTGCCAAGCCAAGACGCGCCGATCATTCAGCGCCGGTTCGGCAATCGCCGTAGCCGCACATAGGGTGCCCGAAGTGCTGCAGTTCTGTGCCGCGATCGAAGATCATTTCCTTTGGGATCAGCACTTGCCGCCACTGCTGAATCGGTTATGGCCGGCCGCTATAATGTCGATTAATCTCGCGTCTATGCATATTCTAAATTGATATTTCACGACGTCTGCTTAGGCTCTATATGCTCAGGTCATATCTCGTTATGACAAGTGACATAAATGACCGATACAGCCAAAGTTTTACTTCCTCTGTCGAGTGTGCCGCTGCATACCCAACTGCGTGAATTGCTGCGCGCAAGGATACTCGATGGTGAATACGTTCCAGGCAACCAGATGCCTTCTGAAAGCGAGCTGGGCAGCGTGTTCAAAGTCAGCCGCATCACCGTGCGCCAAGCGCTGGGCGATCTGCAAAAAGAAGGGCTGATCTTCAAGATTCACGGTAAGGGCACGTTCGTCGCCAAGCCGAAAACCTACCAAAATGTCAGCACCCTGCAAGGTCTTGCGGAGTCCATGACCGGGCGTGGCTACGAGGTGATCAACCGTCTGCGCAGCTTCCGTTTCATTCCAGCCGACAATCTGGTGGCAGAGCGTTTGCAAATAGCCGAAGGCGAAATGGTCGCGCAGATCAAGCGCGTGCGCCTGATCAATCGCGAGCCTATTTCCCTGGAAGTCACCTACCTGCCCAAGGCCATCGGTGAGCGTCTTGAAAACGCTGATTTGGTGACACGCGACATCTTCCTGATTTTGGAAAACGACTGCGGCCTGTCGCTGGGCCATGCCGATCTGGCCATTGATGCGGTGCTGGCTGACAGCGACCTGACCCAGGCGCTGAACGTCGAAGCGGGCTCGCCGATCATGCGTATTGAACGCCTGACCCACAGCGCTGACGGGCGTCCGCTGGACTTCGAACACCTTTACTACCGAGGCGATGCCTTCCAGTACCGCCTGCGAATCGACCGCCAGCGAGGAGCCCCGCTATGAGCCGACAAACCCTTGAGCAGGAATACGACATTGTCGTGATCGGCGGCGGGACCGCTGGACCCATGGCGGCGATCAAGGCCAAAGAAGCCAACCGTAATCTGCGCGTACTGCTGATAGACAAAGCCAACGTTAAACGTAGTGGCGCGATCAGCATGGGCATGGACGGCCTGAATAACGCCATTATTCCCGGCCACTCGACACCTGAGCAGTACACCAAAGAAATTACCATCGCCAATGACGGTATCGTCAATCAGGCGGCGGTGTATGCCTATGCAACTCACAGTTTCGAGACCATCGAGCAACTGGACCGCTGGGGCGTGAAGTTCGAAAAAGACGAGACCGGCGACTATGCGGTGAAGAAAGTCCACCACATGGGCGCCTACGTGCTGCCGATGCCGGAAGGGCACGACATCAAGAAAGTTCTGTATCGCCAGCTCAAACGTGCGCGCGTCAACATTACCAATCGGCTGGTCTGCACCCGTTTGTTGACCGACAGTGAAGGCGCAGTGAACGGCGTCATGGGTTTCGATTGCCGCACCGCTGATTTCCATGTGATCAAAGCCAAGGCGGTCATTTTGTGCTGCGGCGCTGCCGGGCGTTTGGGCTTGCCTGCGTCGGGCTATCTGATGGGCACTTACGAAAACCCGACCAATGCCGGCGACGGTTATGCCATGGCGTATCACGCCGGGGCCGAACTGGCGAACCTGGAATGCTTTCAGATCAACCCATTGATCAAGGACTACAACGGCCCGGCTTGTGCGTACGTCACGGGCCCGTTGGGCGGCTACACCGCCAACAACAAGGGCGAGCGCTTCATCGAGTGCGATTACTGGAGCGGGCAGATGATGTGGGAGTTCCACCAGGAACTCGAAAGCGGCAACGGCCCGGTGTTCCTCAAACTCGATCACCTGGCTGAGGAAACCATTCAGAACATCGAAGAGATTCTGCACAGTAACGAGCGCCCGAGTCGTGGCCAGTTCCACGCCAATCGCGGCACCGATTACCGCACGCAAATGGTCGAGATGCACATCTCGGAAATCGGTTTTTGCAGCGGCCACTCGGCGTCAGGGGTGTGGGTCAACGAGCGGGCTGAAACCTCGGTCAAGGGTTTGTACTCAGCAGGTGACATGGCTGCGGTGCCGCATAACTACATGCTAGGCGCGTTTACCTACGGCTGGTTCGCTGGCACCAACGCCGCTGAGTATGTGGCAGAACGCGAATTCTCGGCGCTGGATACACAACAGATCGAGTGCGAGCAGGCTCGGGTTTATGCGCCATTGGATCGCGAGCACGGCCTGCCACCGGCACAGGTCGAGTACAAGCTGCGGCGCTTCGTCAACGACTACCTGCAACCGCCGAAAGTGACCAAAAAAATGCAAATCGGCTTGCAGCGCTTTGGCGAAATCGAGCACGACCTGGAGCAGATGAAAGCCAGCAATCCCCACGAACTGATGCGTGCCATGGAAGTCAGCATGATCCGCGACTGCGCGGAAATGGCTGCTCGTGCCTCGCTGTACCGCGCCGAAAGTCGCTGGGGGCTTTACCACTATCGGGTCGACCACCCGCAGCGCAATGACA
>NZ_JAMFRV010000789.1 GCF_026224925.1 Pseudomonas sp.
CGCATCATTGGTGCAGTGGCGATGGCGCATTTGATCAATGACTTGATTCAGTCGGTTTTGCCTTCTATCTACCCGATGCTCAAGGCCAATTATGGCCTGAGCTTCACCCAAGTCGGCTTCATTACCCTGACGTTTCAGGTCACTGCATCACTGTTACAGCCCTGGGTCGGTTACTACACGGACCGCCATCCAAATCCATTGCTGTTACCTGCAGGCGCGATCTGCACGTTGTTGGGCATTTTGATGCTGTCGATGGTCGGCAGTTTTCCACTGATCCTGTTGGCGTCGGCGCTGATTGGGATTGGTTCGTCGACCTTTCACCCTGAGGCGTCGCGCATTGCCCGGCTGGCCTCGGGCGGACGCTTTGGTTTGGCGCAATCGACCTTTCAGGTGGGCGGCAACACCGGTTCGGCGTTCGGGCCCTTGCTGGCCGCAGCGATCATTATTCCGTTCGGTCAGGGCCATATCGCCTGGTTCGCTTTGATTGCGGTGTTCGCCATCGGTTTGCTGTACGCCATCAGCCGCTGGTACAAGGCGCACTTGAACCTGTTCAAACTCAAGGCTGGGCAGAAAGCCAAACACGGCCTGTCGAAAAACCGGGTGATCGCGGCATTGTTGGTGCTTGGGTTTTTAGTGTTCTCCAAGTATTTCTACATGGCCAGTTTCACCAGCTATTTCACGTTCTACTTGATCGAGAAATTCAGCCTGTCGGTGGAAAGCTCACAGCTGCACTTGTTCCTGTTTCTCGGTGCAGTGGCTGCAGGTACGTTCTTTGGCGGACCGATTGGCGATAGGGTCGGACGCAAGACAGTCATCTGGTTTTCGATCCTCGGCGTTGCGCCATTCACCTTGATGCTGCCATACGCGGACCTGTTCTGGACCACGGTGTTGAGTGTAATCATCGGCTTTATTCTGGCGTCGGCGTTCTCAGCGATTGTGGTGTTCGCTCAGGAGTTAGTACCGGGCAATGTCGGCATGATCGCCGGTGTGTTCTTCGGTTTGATGTTCGGCTTCGGCGGCATTGGCGCAGCGTTGCTGGGTTATCTGGCAGACGCCCACGGCATTATCTACGTGTACTCGCTGTGCTCATTCCTGCCGCTGCTGGGGATATTTACCGTGCTGTTGCCCAATACCAAGCACGTTTAGCTCTGTGGGACCGAATTCATTCGGGAAGGTAACAACGCGGTTCTTCAGCTAAACCGCGCTGTCTGCTTCCCGAATGAATTCGGTCCCACACAGTCTGCACAGGGGCCTGGTTCTCTGGGTCAGCGCGCCAACGCCACTGAACTGATGGCGTTGGTGGTGTTCCCCAGGTTGGGCCATTGGTCCGAGACCAGGAACAGCCTTTCGGCTTCCTCCCACTCTCCGGCCTGGTTTTCGCTCAAGCGCACCAGCAGTTGTGCGGGGGCCAGCGGGTCCAGTTGATCCAGCCATTCCTGCAATTGATCGTTCTGCCAGGTGTGCTCCTCGCGATAATGCGCGGGGGCCAGCCAGGCATGGCGCGGCAACGGTTGCCAGCGACCCGCAAGACTTTGCGCAATAAAAGCTGACCAATCCCGTTGATGCAGCCAGCGTCCATTCAAATGCTGACGGTGCGCACCGACCGGCGACTCTGCCTGACCCGGCCACGGATACAGCAAATACCCGCCCAGCCACAGTTCGGCGCTGAAATGTGTGATGTCCAGCGCACTCAGCACCTCACGGCTTTCCGGTCGCGCCGAGATTGGCAGTTGATGCTGGCTCAAGTGCGCGAGTTTGCGGTCCAGCCGATCGTGACAGCCTGGTCCCAGCCATTGCGCCGGGTCCTTGCCATTGCCGTCTTGGGGCCCCAGATAAAGCTTGATCGCCAATTCGACGTGGTGCACGCCGTCGCTATCGCGCAGCAACATGTCCAGTTCGCCCAAGGTGTGTCCGGCGACACGAATCGGCAGATTGGCGGCGATCATCTCTACGCCCGGTGCTTGATGCACGGCAAATTGCCAAAGCCGCTCGTAATACAGTCCCAAACGCCGGGTCGCGCCCAATGCCAGCCAATGATTGAGGGCGCTGCTGTCCTGGTCCAGGCGCAACAACCAGTCGGCCAGTCGCTGCGGGGATTGCACCCAATCACTGCCGGTCAGCGGGTGGCGTTGC
>NZ_JAMFRV010000790.1 GCF_026224925.1 Pseudomonas sp.
AACAAGCGTTCGCGATCATCCAGGCTACCTGCACAAGGCTTGACCACCATTACATCGTTCGAGCCGGTTTCCAGCAGGTGATCAATCTTCCCGAGCAATTGCCCGAGTTGGTCGATGACCTGGAGACCTTCAAGCTGGTACCAGTAGTACTCGCCGTCGGTCAGATCAGGGAACAGGTTACGCGGAACACAGATTTCAAAACCGGCCAGAAGACGAGCTTCTTCACGGTCATCGAGACCTTTGATCTTTGCGACCAGGAACTTGTTTTGCAAGCGTCCACTGACCAGCTCTACCTGTCGTACTTCACCGTCGCGCCGAAGCGTGAGGGTTTTGTAATCCAACAGGTTACCAATTGGATCAGTAAAGGAAAAAACCTTCACTTCGCCGCGAACGCCGTGAATAGAGTAGATCTTGCCGATAACGATCAAATCATCTGCAATGGTTGGCGTCGCGTTCATATTGCTCAGGCCGCAGCCTTAGCATTGTCCTTCAACAACTGAGCAACACGCTCAGAAGGTTGAGCACCAACGCTCAGCCAGTAGGCAACGCGTTCGTTGTTCACAGACAGGCGGATTTCTTGACCACGAGCAACCGGGTTAAAGAAACCAACTTGTTCTTTGTGTGAACCGTCGCGCGGGTTGCGGCTGTCGGTCACGGTCAAATGGTAAAACGGGCGCTTTTTGGAGCCGCCAAGGGCAAGACGGATGGTAAGCATATAAGCATCGTTCCTGTAGTCGGTGCAGCAAATCTAAGATGCACAACGGGCATAGGTGCCCGAAAGGCCGCATATTCTAAGGAATATCCGCACTTTTGCAAATGTCTTTTTCAGGCGCCTACCGGCATGCCATCGAGATCTGCTATGGAGCCGCCGTAATCAGCGGCATTTCAACCCCGCCAAAAGCGGGATTACTGGAGGCGAACCTCCATGTGAGGGGCGCTACAATTACATTTTCGGCGCGCCACGGCCGGGCATCATGCCACCCATACCGCGCATCATTTTTTGCATGCCGCCTTTCGCAGAGAACTTTTTCATCATTTTCTGCATTTGCTTATGCTGTTTGATCAAACGACCAATGTCCTGCACCTGAGTGCCTGAACCCATGGAAATACGGCGTTTGCGCGAACCGCTGATGATATCTGGATCACGGCGTTCGGCAGGCGTCATCGAGTTGATGATGGCTTCCATCTGCTTGAACTGCTTCTCGGCCGCGCCTTGAGCGTTGCCCATTTGAGCCGGGTTCATGCCGCCGATGCTTGGTAATTTGTCCATGAGACCGCCGAGGCCGCCCATGTTTTTCATTTGCTGCAACTGATCACGGAAGTCTTCGAGGTCGAAGCCCTTACCTTTCTTCAGTTTTAGCGCGAGCTTGTCGGCTTTTTCTTTGTCGAGCCCCTGTTCAGCCTGTTCGATCAGGCTGAGCACGTCACCCATACCAAGGATGCGCGACGCAATACGGTCCGGGTGGAACGGCTCCAGCGCGTCGCTCTTCTCGCCCATACCGATAAATTTGATCGGCTTGCCGGTAATTGCACGCACCGACAGTGCAGCGCCACCCCGAGCATCGCCATCGACCTTGGTCAGAATCACACCGGTCAGTGGCAGCGCATCGCCAAACGCTTTGGCCGTATTGGCAGCATCCTGACCGGTCATGGCGTCGACCACGAACAGCGTTTCGGCCGGTTTCACCGCAGCATGCAGCGCCTGGATCTCGCCCATCATCTCGACATCGATGTGCAAGCGGCCGGCGGTATCGACAATTACAACGTCGATGAATTTGAGCGTGGCTTCTTTAATGGCCGCCAGCGCGATATCAACCGGCTTCTGGCTGATATCGGAAGGGAAGAAGGTAACGCCGATGTCGCTGGCCAGTGTTTCAAGCTGCTTGATAGCCGCGGGACGGTAAACGTCGACCGAGACCACCATGACGGTTTTCTTTCTGCGTTCTTTCAGAAAGCGGGCGAGCTTGCCGGCGGTGGTCGTTTTACCCGCACCTTGCAAACCAGCCATCAGCACGACGGCCGGCGGCGTAACGTTGAGCACCAGATCTTCGTTGGCGGCGCCCATCAATGATTCGAGTTCGGCCTGAACGATCTTTACGAACGCTTGGCCCGGCGTCAGGCTACGTGACACCTCGGTGCCAACAGCACGGTCCCTGACCTTATTGACGAAGTCTTTGACCACCGGCAAGGCGACGTCGGCTTCGAGCAACGCCATACGCACTTCGCGCAACGTATCCTTGATGTTGTCTTCGTTCAGTTTGGCCTTGCCAGTGACATGGCGCAGGGTCTGTGAAAGACGTTCGGTAAGATTTTCAAACATGCGCGATCCTTTCAGGTTCCTGGTGAACCCACGGTTGGTGCGGCCCGGCTCGTGGTAGCCCTGCTAGCAAGCAGAGACTAAACAGTGGCTAAACCGGCTGATGAAAATAGCCGTCGACGAGCCTGCGACTTGAGCAGGTGGCGGATTATAGCGAAGAGTCTGCAGGACTGACACCATCGAGTCTGCTTCTGTGGTCTTTCGTCAAATGTCGGTTGTATGCGAAACTCAGCGCCTTTCGGGCTCGCCTACCAGGATTTATGCTCCCCTTGTCACCTAGTTTGCTACCCAGCCTCGCCGCCGCCTGTCTATACGCCGCTGCGACTCTCTATCAAGCGCTCCGCCTGAAGCAAGGCGCCAAGGCCGACAAACGCCTGCTGTGCCTGCTCGGCACCTTAGCGGTGATCGCACACGCCGCGGGCCTTTGCTCCCAATTGATCCGACCGATTGGCCTAGGCCTGGACTTTTTCAGCGCCGCCAGCATGATCGCCGTTGCGATCATTGTGGTGACGATGATCGCCTGCGCACGCATTCCGGTAGAGAACCTGTTGGTACTGGTGTTCCCGCTAGGTTTTTTTACGGTGTTACTCGCCCAGTTCGCCCCCAGCGGCACGGTCCAGTTGATAGAAGAACAGCCAGGCATTCTGAGTCACATTCTGCTGTCGATTATGGCTTACGGAATGTTCACCATCGCGGTGTTCCAGGCGTTGCTATTGCTGGTGCAGGATCACCGCCTCAAGCACAAGCATCCGTCCGGGATGATCAAGAATTTCCCACCGCTACAAACCATGGAAAGCCTATTGTTCGGCTTCCTGTGGGCCGGCTGGGTCCTGCTTTCACTGTCGCTAATCTCGGGCTGGTTATTCGTCGAAAACCTGTTCGCCCAGCACTTGGTACACAAAACACTGCTCGCCTGCCTGGCATGGCTGGTGTTCAGCGTGTTGCTGTGGGGGCGTAACCGCCTCGGCTGGCGTGGACACAAAGCAATTCGTTTGACCCTGGGCGGTTTTTGCCTGCTGATGCTGGCGTTTTTCGGCAGCAAGCTGGTACGCGAATTCATTCTGCACATCTGATGGGCGCTTGATCATGGATAATCTGCCCGTCGGCCCGATGCTCGGTGTGTTGGTCTTGCTACTGCTGTGGTCCGGCCTGCTCACCGCCGTCGAAACTGCCCACTTACATTTAAAGGCACTGCGCCCTAACAGACGCAACTCCGACCCTGCCAAACCGAAATTGGCGTTCAAATCTGCCAGCCTTATCCTGAGCAATACGCTGATCAAAGTGCTGATCACCATCATCAGCACCCTACTGGCATTGAACTTCTGGTATTTCAACGGCCCAACAGCCGCATGGATCGGGGTCAGTAGCGTGCTGCTGATCTTCGCCGAATTCATGCCGCGCACATTGGCCGCCCGTTACCCGGACGCTATCTTGATGCTGGGCAATAGCATCTTGCGCCTGCCAATGAAGCTTGTTTATCCGCTGGCCTGGCTATTTTCCGCTATCGCGAATGCGCTGCTTCGGCCTTTCGGCGTCACCGACAAACCGAATGTACGGCGAACCGATGATGATGAAATTCCTTTGGCCGTCATGCTTCACGATGGCGCGCAGGAGCACCAACCCCGCAATCACGTGATCTCAGGCATTCATGCGCTGGACAGCATCACCGTCAATGACATCCTGGTGCCACGCAGCGAAGTCGACGGGGTCAATCTGGATGACAGCATCGAGCGCATCATCGAGCAGTTGATCATCTCTCGCCACACTCGCCTGCCGGTGTATCACAACGATATCAATCAGGTTGAAGGCGTGCTCAACACCCGCCAGATCAGCCATTTATTGCCACGTGCCGAGCTGACCAAAGAAGACTTGAAGGCGGCCTGTTACGAACCCTACTTCGTGCCGGAAAGCACCCCATTGCAATTGCAGTTGCTCAACTTCCACAAGCAACAGCGCCGGCTGGGCGTGGTGGTGGATGAGTACGGCGAAGTACTGGGCATCGTCAGCCTGGAAGATATCCTCGAAGAAATCGTCGGTGAATTCGAGAACGAACAGGACCTGGATAATCCCCATATCCACCCACAAGCCGATGGCCGTCTGGTGATAGAAGGCGCCGCATCGATTCGCGAACTGAACAAGATTCTCGGCTGGCACCTGCCGTCCGATGGACCCAAGACCCTTAACGGCTTGATCACCGAAGCGCTGGAAACCATTCCGGACAGTTCGGTATGCCTGAAGATCGGGCCGTATCGGCTGGAGATCCTTGAGACCGAAGACAACCGCGTCACCCGTGTACTGATGTGGCATAACGGCGTGACCCGAGCAGTCGTTTAACTTCTTCGCGCCAGCCCGCCTGGCGCCGCATTAAAACGCCGTACCCAGCACCCAGTTCTACAAAAATAAAAACCCATCGGGGACATTTGCATGACCAGTTCTACGACGTTTAACGCCGCAGCCGTGAAACCGGCCAACTCCGCCGCACGCATCGCCGTCGCCAGCTTCATTGGCACCGCCATCGAATTCTACGATTTCTATGTTTACGCAACGGCGGCGGCGCTGGTGATCGGGCCAGTGTTTTTTCCGCAAACCTCTGGCTCAGCACAAATGCTCTCGGCGTTCCTGACCTTTGGTATCGCCTTCCTGGCGCGGCCACTGGGTTCAGCGTTGTTCGGCCATTTCGGCGACCGCATCGGGCGAAAATCAACACTGGTGGCTTCGCTGCTGCTGATGGGCATTTGCACCACACTGATCGGCGTCTTGCCTGGCTACGCGACGATTGGTTTCTGGGCCCCTACCCTGTTGTGCGTGCTGCGTTTCGGCCAAGGGCTGGGGCTGGGCGGCGAATGGGGCGGCGCGGCTTTGCTTGCCACTGAGAACGCGCCCAAGGGTAAGCGCGCCTGGTTTGGCATGTTCCCACAGCTGGGGCCGTCGATTGGCTTTCTGGTAGCGAACGGCCTGTTCCTGACCTTGGCCATGACCCTCACCGACGAACAATTTCGCTCGTGGGGCTGGCGCATTCCGTTTCTGCTCAGCGCATTGCTGGTGATGGTGGGCCTGTACGTGCGCTTGAAACTTGAAGAAACGCCAATTTTTGCCAACGCCATCGCCCGCCATGAGCGGGTGAAAATGCCGATCGTCGAGCTGTTTAGCCAATACTGGCAGCCCATGCTATTGGGCGCGGCGTCGATGGTGGTGTGCTACGCGTTGTTTTACATCTCAACGGTCTTTTCCCTGAGCTACGGCGTAGCCTCTCTCGGTTACAGCCGTGAGACGTTTCTTGGGTTGTTGTGCTTTGCCGTGCTGTTCATGGCAGCGGCCACCCCGCTGTCCGCCTGGGCGAGTGATCGTTTCGGACGCAAACCGGTGCTGATCATCGGCGGCGTGTTGGCGATCCTGTCCGGCTTCACCATGGAACCCTTGCTGACCCACGGCACTACTGGCGGCGTCGCGTTGTTCCTGTGCATAGAGTTGTTTTTGATGGGTGTGACGTTCGCACCGATGGGCGCCATGCTGCCTGAGCTGTTTCCGACCCGCGTGCGTTATACCGGCGCGTCGGCGGCGTATAACTTGGGGGGCATTGTCGGTGCATCAGTGGCACCCTTCTTTGCCCAGAAGCTGGTGGCAATGGGTGGATTGAGCTGGGTGGGCGGGTATGTGTCGGCGGCAGCGACGCTCAGCTTGATCGCTGTGCTGTGCCTGAAAGAAACGCGAGAGCGTGATCTGGACACGATTGCCTGATAGACCGCATCAAACGATTCCCGATATAAATTCGGTCCCACAGAGAATCACCGCAAACTCTGTGAGACCGAATTTATTCGGGAAAGCGGTGTATTTGATACACCGCATATCTTGCTTACAGCTGAACCTTAACCGCTCTAGAAGAACGCATCGCTTTAGCGCGGGCGGCTTCGATGGATTCGTCGCGGGCCAAGGCCACGCCCATGCGCCGCTGGCCGTTGACTTCCGGCTTGCCGAACAAGCGCAACGCGGTGTCAGGTTCGCTCAGGGCTTCACCGAGGTTGGTGAAAAGCGTTTGGGTCGACTTGCCTTCAACCAGGATTACCGCCGAAGCCGATGGGCCGAACTGGCGGATCAAGGGAATCGGCAGGCCGAGAATTGCCCGTGCGTGCAGCGCGAATTGGGACAAGTCCTGAGAAATCAGCGTCACCAGACCCGTGTCATGCGGGCGCGGCGAAACTTCGCTGAACCACACTTGATCGCCCTTGATGAACAACTCGACGCCAAACAAACCGCGACCACCCAAGGCCTCGGTCACAGCGCGGGCAACTCGCTCCGACTCAGCCAATGCCACTGGGCTCATGACCTGTGGCTGCCAGGACTCCTGATAGTCGCCTTTCTCTTGACGATGGCCCACCGGCGCGCAGAACGTGGTGCCGCCGATGTGGCGCACGGTCAGCAGGGTGATTTCGTATTCGAAATCAATGAAGCCTTCGATGATGACCCGGCCTTTACCCGCGCGACCGCCTTCCTGCGCATAGTCCCAGGCTTTCTTTACGTCGTCGGTGCTTTTCAGCAGGCTCTGGCCTTTACCCGACGAACTCATGACCGGCTTGACCACGCACGGGAACCCTAGGTCTTCAACCGCTTTGCTGTAGTCCTCGAAGGTGTCAGCGAAGTGATACGGCGAGGTTGGCAGGTCCAGCTCTTCTGCCGCCAGACGACGAATGCCTTCGCGGTTCAT